>JAQSCR010000120.1:0-1127 GCA_029945495.1 Pseudolabrys sp.
GGAAGCCTTGCGCGAAGCCGACATTGCCGACCTCAAGAAGCACGCCGAGGACATCGTCAGCGACGTGTCCAAATACGATCCCTTGAGCGAAACGCAGAAGGAACTTGAGAAGAGCCTCGACTTCCCGGAAGTGGCCGGCGCGCCGACCACCTCCGCCGCCGATTACAAGCCCGACGCACCGGCTGAGCTTGCCGCAAGCGGCGTCACCGATGGCGCCAAGTTGCCCGACGGCGTTTTGCCGTCGATCGACATACCGTTGCCGGAATTGCCGGCGCCGCTGACCGAGAAAGATTTCGTGATTGCCGCGGAGCCGCCGGCAACGCCGTCGCCTGATAGCGAGCCGGGCAAGAACGCCGAAAAGCTGGCTGAGAAGCAGGCCGAAAAGCAGGGCGGGAACCAAGCGTGAGCCACGACGACATCGAGGCCACCAAGGCGCCGCTGATGGAGCACCTGATCGAGCTGCGCTCGCGGCTGATCAAGGCGATCATCGCTTTCGGCGTGATGTTCGCGCTCTGCTTCTTCTTCGCCAAGCAGATCTACAACATTCTGGTCTGGCCCTTCGTCTGGGTCGCCGGCGCGGAAAATTCGAAATTCATCTACACCGCGCTGCTCGAATATTTCATGACGCAGCTCAAGCTCGCGATGTTCGGCGCGGCGTTCCTGGCGTTCCCGGTGATCGCCGGGCAGATCTACATGTTCGTCGCGCCGGGGCTGTATCGGCACGAGCGCAAGGCGTTCCTGCCGTATCTGATCGCCACGCCGTTCTTCTTCGCGCTGGGCGCCACGGTGGTGTATTTCCTGGTGCTGCCGATGCTGATCCGCTTCTCGCTCGGCATGCAGCAAGTGGGCGTCGAGGGCGAAGCCTCGATCGCGCTGCTGCCGAAGGTCGGCGAATATCTGTCGCTGATGATGACTTTGGTGCTCGCCTTCGGCGTCGCATTCCAGTTGCCGGTCATCCTCACGCTGCTCGGCCGCATCGGCGTCATCACCTCGCAGCAGTTGAAAGAAAAACGCCGCTACTTCATCGTCGCGGCCTTCATCGTCGCCGCCGTGCTGACGCCGCCCGACGTCATCAGCCAGATGTCGCTGGCGATCCCGCTGCTCATTTACCATTTGTTTCAGCCAGT
>JAQSCR010000120.1:1137-4127 GCA_029945495.1 Pseudolabrys sp.
TGCTCATTCTCTACGAGGGCTCGATCGTCTCGGTGCGCGTCGTCGAGAAGAGGGCGAAGAAGGAAGCCGAGGCCAAGGCCGAGGCGGATGCCAAGGCGGCGGCGGATGTCGGCGAACCGGTCAAGCCGGCCGAGTAGGGCGATTTTGTCGTCCCCGCGCAGGCCGCGCTTCTTTTTTTACCCTCCCCCTTGCGGGGAGGGTCGACCGCGATAGCGGTCGGGGTGGGGGTAGCGGCATATAACTATGACCCCCACCCCGACTGCTCTCGCTACCGCTCAAGCAGTCGACCCTCCCCGCAAGGGGGAGGGTAAGGGCAGCGACTTTCCTCACCCGGCAAATCCGACTAGAACGCCTCCATGTATGACATCAAATGGATTCGAGAGAACGCCGCCGCCTTCGATCAAGCCTTGGGCCGCAGGTCGCTGAAAGACGATGAGCGCCTGCGCTTTTCTTCCAAGACCCTGCTTGAACTCGACGAGCGCCGCCGCGCCGCGATCACCAAATCCGAGCAGGCGCAGGCGCGCCGCAACGCGGCGTCGAAGGAAATCGGCGCAGCCAAGGCGAAGAAGGACGAGGCCACCGCGCAGGCGTTGATGGCCGAAGTTGCGACGCTCAAGGAAACCATGCCGGCGCTCGACAAGGAGCAGGCCGAACTCGGCGCTAATTTGGAAAGCCTGTTGGTAAGAGTTCCAAATTTACCCAACGACGACGTGCCGATTGGCAGCGACGAACACGGCAACGTGGAGCGGCACAAGTTCGGTAGTAAGCGCGACTACACCTTCAAGCCAAAAGAGCATTTCGAGCTCGGCGCCGATCTCGGCATGATGGATTTTGAACTTGCCGCGAAGATGTCCGGCGCGCGCTTTGTCGTCTTGCAGAAAGGTCTGGCGCGACTGGAGCGCGCACTCGGTCAATTTATGCTCGACTTACACACCGACAAGAACGGTTACGTTGAAGTTAATCCGCCATTGATGGTCAAAGACGAAGCGATGTTCGGTACTGCGCAGTTGCCGAAGTTTCGCGACGACCAGTTCGCGGTTACCGATGGCCTTACAATCACTCAGGTCTACGATGCCCTGAGCGATGCAGTAGAGGGTGCCCACCGAGCGCCAGACTTGGTTCGTGATAAAGCTCGAATAATGTCGCAGTGGCTTCCAAAGTCGCTGCACTGGCTCATCCCCACCGCCGAAGTGCCGCTGACCAATCTCGTTCGCGAATCCATCGTTGACGAAGACTCGCTGCCGCGCCGCTACACCGCCTGCACGCCGTGCTTCCGCGCCGAAGCCGGTGCGGCCGGTCGCGATACGCGCGGCATGATCCGCCAGCACCAGTTCACCAAGGTCGAACTGGTCTCGATCACCAAACCGGAAGACTCCGCGGCCGAGCACGAGCGCATGTTGGCTTGCGCCGAGGAAGTGCTCAAGCTGCTCGGCCTGCATTACCGCGTCATTACGCTCTGCACCGGCGACATGGGCTTTGCCTCGCAGAAGACCTACGACATCGAGGTCTGGCTGCCGGGCCAGAACGCCTACCGCGAAATCTCGAGTTGCTCGGTGTGCGGCGATTTCCAGGCGCGCCGCATGAACGCGCGCTACCGCGACAAAAACAACAAGCCGCAATTTGTCCACACGCTCAACGGCTCCGGCGTCGCCGTCGGCCGCGCGCTTGTTGCGGTGATGGAAACCTATCAGCAGGAAGACGGCTCGATCCTCGTGCCGGACGTTCTCAAGCCCTATATGGGCGGCATGACAAGAATCGAGAAGGCGAAGTGATGCGGGTGTACAGCGCGTCAAACTCTTCCGTGTCCCGGACGCGATGCAGCGCGAAGCGGTGCATTGCTGATCCGGGACCTCGGTTACTGGCTATCTTGAATCAAACAAGCGGGGTCCCGGTTCTGCAGCGCATCGTTGCACGCTGCGCTGCGCCCGGGACACGGAGTTCGTAATGCGTATCCTCATTACCAATGACGACGGCATCCATGCGCCGGGCCTGGTCGCCTGCGAACAGATCGCCCGCGCTCTGTCCGACGACGTGTGGATCGTCGCGCCGGAGACCGATCAGTCCGGCGTGTCGCATTCATTGTCGTTGAACGATCCGCTGCGCCTGCGCGAAGTCGACGAGCGCCGCTTTGCCGTCAAGGGCACGCCGACCGACTGCGTCATCATGGGCATTCGCCACATCATGAAGGACGCGCCTGATCTCGTCATCTCGGGCGTCAATCGCGGCCGCAACGCCGCCGAGGATGTGATTTATTCCGGCACCGTCGCCGCGGCGATGGAAGGCACCGTGCTCGGCGTGCCGTCGTTTGCACTGTCGCAGGCTTATGCCTTCACCACCAAGCACGCGCCGCGCTGGGAAACCGCGATCGCGCACGCGCCGGCGCTGATCGAGAAGGTTCTCGGCGAAGGCATGCCGCGCGACGTGCTGGTCAACATCAATTTCCCCGATTGCGACGCGGCCGACGTCAAAGGCGTCGCGGTGTCGACGCAAGGCAAACGCGACCAGGAGCTGCTGCACATCGACGCGCGCCATGACGGCCGCGGCAATCCGTATTACTGGATCGCCTTCTCGCGCGGCGGAATCATGGGCGCAGGGCCGGGCAGCGATCTCGCCGCGCTCAACGACCACAAGATTTCGGTGACGCCGCTGCGGCTCGATCTCACCGACGAGCCGTTCATGACGCGATTGGCCGAATTACTGGGATAGCGGCGTGCGGGCGGCAAATGTGCTAGAGAGGCATCCATAGGGGTGCGGCGCGTGAGCGATACAGGCCAAGGCGGGCGGGACGTCGACCGGATGGAGTTTTTGCTGACGCTGCGGCGGCGCGGCATCGGCGACCAGGCGGTGCTGCGCGCCATGGAAGAAGTGCCGCGCGCACGTTTCGTCGAGCCCGGCTACACCAAGACCGCCTATGCCGATCAGGCGCTGCCGATCGCCTGCGGCCAGACCATCAGCCAGCCTTACGTCGTCGCCTATATGACCGAGCAGCT
>JAQSCR010000121.1 GCA_029945495.1 Pseudolabrys sp.
GCAGGCAGGCGTCGCCCTGCGGATGGCCGCAATGATCGTTGTAGGCCTTGAAATGATCGACGTCGATCATCAGCAGCGACATCGGCGCGCCGGCGCGGCGGCAGCGCCGCCATTCGCGGTCCAGCGCCATATCGAAACGGCGCCGGTTGGCGATGCCGGTCATCGAGTCGGTCGACAGCAGCTGTTGCAGCAACAGGCTTTGCGCATACTGCATGCGCTGGCTGCGCTGCAGGGCGTTGGCGGCGGCATAGCCGAGGCCGTTGCCAAGCGCGATCCATAGCAGCCCGAAATAGATCTGCTCGGGGGCGAGCGGTCCGCTGTAGAGCTTCACCCACCAGACCGCGGAGACGGCCGAATAGAAGGCGGCGAAGGCGACCGTCATGGCCAGACGGAGTGGAAGATAGAAGTAGATGATGAACAGCGAGGTGATCATCAGCGGCAGCCAGTTGTCGGCCATCGCCGGCTGCAGCGTCAGGGAGGTTAAACGGGTCGCAACGGCTATGACGCCCGCGGCTAGAAGACAGGTTTCCAGTGTTTGCGGCGATTTCATGCGCAGCAGCACCGCCGTGGCGATGCCCGCGACCACCACCGGGACCACCGGCGGCAAGAGCCAAATCAGCTCTCCGTTGCCGCCGAGATGGCCGATGAAGCGGCCAATCACTATCAGCACGCCAGCGGCGGCGATGAAGCCCATCAGTACCAACACGCGACGCCGGTCGTCACGAAATCGGCCTTGTCGGAAGGACAGCTCGGCGTCCGGATCGACCAGGCGCGCGGTCCAGCGCGTCACCGCAACCGGGGCCAGCTCCGCTCCCGGGCTCGACCACCCTTTGGTTGTATCAATTTGTGCGTCTATCAACGGTATGCCCCGCTCCCCGAGCTTCCATATAGGGCGCGAGCCGTTGACAAAGTCCTAGCGCCGGCAAGCGGCAAGAGTCCGCGCTGGGGTATGATAGTGACACAAGCTTGTATCATTTCAGATGGTTAACCGCCTGGCGCACCGGGCGCAACCAGGATTTCTTCGATCTACTCCGCGTTGATAGCCAAAGATTTATAGATCTCAAGCTGCCTCTGGCGGCGCGACCGGGACGCTGAGCCGCCCGGCGCCGCCGCCCGACGGGCGCGCGTCGGTCGGACTGGTCAGCGCCTGCCAAACCCTTTCGAATGAGGCAGCGATGGTGGTGACATAGACCCTGTTCGGCTTGAACGTGGTCTTATCGATCATTGCTTGCCTGGGCGTCACACCGAGCGACTTTTTCAGCCCAGGTCGACTGCAGCCCGTGCCCGGTTTCGAGATAGCTCTTCAAGCTTGACAGCACGGCGGGCCAGCCCTGGCTGATCATGCCGAAGATCTTGCTGCTCTCGTCGAATTCGTCATGGGTGACGGTGAGCTTGGTCTGGTCCTTGAACGGCTCCAGCTCGAAAGTGACGCGCGACGGCCGCTCGCCCTGCATGTCCTTGAACAACGGCTGCCAGCCATAGACGAGCCGGCGCGGCGGATCGCTCTCGATGATCGGATCGTCGTGCGCTTTTTCACCCTTCGGGCTATAGGCTGTCATGCGATCACCGGCTTTGCCGTCGGCTTTCACGCGGTAGCCGAACCAGTACATTTCTGTGACATCGGCTTTGGTCAGCGCCGCCCACACTTTCTCCGGCGTCGAGGCGATATAGGTCACGTAGACAAATTTCGGCTTACTCATGGTGCTGCTCCTGCGGCTACAGCGGCGTGGCCTTGCCGGTTTCGAGGAAGCTCTTGAGTGCGGAGAGGACGGCCGGCCAGCCTTTCGAAATGCCGCGTTCCATACCGGAGCCGGGCTCCAGTTCGGTGTGACTCACCGTCAGCTTTACGCTGTCGTCTTTGTAGGGCTCGATATTGAATTCGACGCGCGAGACCTTTTCCGGCTGCGTGGCACTTGCAGGATCGGCCCAGGAAATCACCAGACGCTTGGGCGGCGCGGTTTCGAGCACTTTGCCGACAATGTCGGCGCCGCCGTCGGAGAGCCGCTTGTGCTCCCACGCCGAACCGGACTTCCAGTCAGACAAATTGCGATGGCCCCAATATTGCCGGGTGATCTCGCCATCGGTGAGCGCGTCCCACACCTTTTGCGGCGTGGAACGGATGTAGGTGACATAGACAAACGATGCTTTAGTCATCACGCGACTCCAATGCTTTTTTCATGTCGCTCAGCGCCTGCAAGCGCGAGTGTTCGAATTTCCCGATCCAGCGCTCGCCGATCTCGTGGATCGGCACCGGATTGAGGTAGTGCAGCTTCTCGCGGCCGCGTTTGACGGTGGCGACGAGATTGGCCTCCTCCAGAACGGCGAGATGCTTGCTCACCGCCTGCCGCGTCATATCCAGCCGGGCGCAAAGCTCGTTGAGCGTCTGGCCGTTTCCGGCCCGCAAGCGGTCGAGCAATTCCCGGCGACTGCTATCTGCCAGCGCTTTGAACACTGCATCCATGGTGACAATATGCAACCTTTTGGTTGCCTATCAAGCGCCCTTTCTACGGTTCCGTCGCCGGAACCGGGCGGATGAACCAGCGTTAGCCAGCACCCTCCTCGCACCAGGCGCGCGACCATGGCGAAGAATGGCTCCTCCCCGGCCGGCAAGAAACGCGAGGCGAGCAAGCAACCCGTGCACGGCATGAGTGACCGCGAAGTGACCGACGTCGAAGAGATGTCGATGCCGCGCACGCCGGTGATCTATGAGGTCGTGCGCCGCCTCGGCAACGAGGAAATGAAACGTCCCGCCACATCGCTGTGGTGGTCGGGCGTCGCCGCCGGCCTGTCGATCAGCTTTTCGCTGCTGGCGCAGGCGATCCTGCTGACGCACCTGCCCGATACGGCATGGCGGTCGCTTCTGGTCGGCTTCGGTTACTGCGTCGGCTTTCTGATGGTGGTGCTGGGCAATCAGCAACTCTTCACCGAGAGCACGATCACGGCGGTGCTGCCCTTCCTCAAAGATACGTCGTGGCGAAATTTCTGGCGGCTATGCCGGCTATGGGCGATCGTGCTCGCCGCCAATCTCACCGGCACTTTGATCGCCGCGTTGTTCTGCACATTCACGCCAGTGCTCACCCCTGAACTTCAGAACGGCATGGTCGAGGTCAGCCGCCATCTGACCGAAATGAGCTGGCCACAGATGATGTTCGCCGGCATCAGTTCCGGATTTCTGATCGCGACAATGGTGTGGATGATCCCGGCCGCCGAGAGCGCGAAATTCGCCGTCATCGCGCTGATGACTTACATGATCGCGATCGGCGGCTTCACCCACATCGTCACCGGCAGCATCGAAGCCTACATGCTGGTGCTCGCCGGCGACTGGCAGTGGTGGCAGATGATTGTGCAGTTCGTCGTGCCGGTATTGATCGGCAACATGATCGGCGGCACCGCGCTGTTCGCGGTGATCGCCTACGCACAGGTGATGGAAGAGATTTGACCCGTTCCCCGGACGCGGCGCAATGCGAGCCATCAGCGCGGTTACGCGCTGTGGCGAAGTGGTGCGACGCAGATCCGGGGTCCAGCTTTCCACTGCAAAGCAAGCTGGGTCCCGGTTTTGCAGCGCACCGTCAAGCGACGCCGCGCTGCGCCCGGGACACGCAACTCACTGATTGATGCACGAGCCGATATAGGCGTCGCGGTTGCCGGCGGCCTGGCCGTAAACGCCGGCCTGATGCGCGCAGCGCAGCGCGCGGTCCTGGCCGGTCTCGGCGCCGCTTAGGCCCGCCCCCGGCAGCGACGGCAGATTGGGCAGCAGGCGGCCGGTCTCCGGCACATAGATCGGCGGCGGCGAATTCGGATAGGTCTGCACCACCGGCGGCGGATTGCGCGGCGGCTTCGCACGCTGCCTGGTGCCGCGCGGAGAGCGGTATTTCGGCGCCAGCCAGGGTTCGGACGGCTTCGGCTGGCGCGTAGCCGGTTCGGGCCGCATGATGGTGTAAGGATCGTCGACGGCCTGCGCGCGCGCCGCGAGCGACGGCGCGAGAAGCGTTGCAATCGTCAAAGCTGACAAGAATAATTTCATGAGAAAGAGATAATATCTCAAATGGCGCTCCGCCACGGTCATGGCCGGGCTTGTCCCGGCCATCCCGCTTAGGAAGGTAATGCGC
>JAQSCR010000122.1 GCA_029945495.1 Pseudolabrys sp.
GCGAATTTGCGCCGGATCAAAGCCGAGGCGGCCCACATTTGCCAGCCTTGTTTGCGCATGGCTTGTCCGAACAGATCGGGCAAGACACAATCGAAAAAACGCGGGATTTATGCCCGCAAAAGCAGCTATTAAGACGCCCGAGGGGGAAGCCGATGAACGCCGCCGCCACCAGCCACTATCCCGAAATCTACGCGCGCTGGCAGCGCGATCCCGAAGGCTTCTGGGCCGAGGCGGCGCAGGCGATCGACTGGGTCGAGCAGCCGAAAAAGGTGTTCGACAAGGACGCCGGCATCTACGGCCGCTGGTTCACCGGCGGCACCTGCAACACCTGCTACAACGCCGTCGACCGCCAGGTGCTGGCCGGGCGCGGCCAGCAGGCGGCGATCATCTACGATTCACCGGTCACCAACTCAAAGCAGACCTTCACCTATGGCCGCCTGCTCTCCGAGGTGCAGATCTTAGGGGCCATGCTGCGCGATTTCGGCGTGCAGAAGGGCGACGTCGTCATCCTCTATATGCCGATGGTGCCGGAGGCGGTGTTCGCCATGCTGGCCTGCGCCCGCATCGGCGCCGTCCATTCGGTGGTGTTCGGCGGCTTCGCGCCGAAGGAGCTCGCCACCCGCATCAACGACTGCAAGCCGAAGCTGATCCTGTCGGCGTCCTGCGGCATCGAAGGCACGCGCGTCATCGCCTACAAGCCGTTGCTCGACGAGGCCATCACCTTGGCCAAGCACAAGCCGCAGGCCTGTCTCATCCTGCAGCGGCCGCAGGCCGAGGCGACGATGGTCGACGGCCGCGATCACGACTGGCGCCGCGTCTGGGAGCACGCCGTCAATTACGCCAAGACCTCCGAATGCGTGCCGGTCGCCGCCACCGATCCTTTGTACATTCTCTACACCTCGGGCACGACGGGCATTCCTAAAGGCGTGGTGCGCGACAATGGCGGCCACATGGTCGCGCTGAAATGGTCGATGAAGAATCTGTACAACATCGATCCCGGCGAAGTGTGGTGGTGCGCCTCCGACATCGGCTGGGTCGTCGGCCACAGCTACATCGTCTATGGCCCGCTGCTGCATGGCGCAACGACGATCCTGTACGAAGGCAAGCCGGTCGGCACGCCGGACGCCGGCGCGTTCTGGCGCGTCTGCGCCGACCACGGCGTGGTGTCGCTGTTCACCGCGCCGACCGCGTTCCGCGCCATCCGCAAGGAAGACCCGGACGCGGTGCTGCTGAAGACGCATAACCTCGAAAAATTCCGCACTTTGTTCCTCGCCGGCGAGCGCGCCGATCCGCCGACCATTCAATGGGCGGAAGAAGTGCTGAAGGTGCCGGTGATCGACCACTGGTGGCAGACTGAAACCGGCTGGTGCATCGCCGGCAATCCGGTGGGCTTGGGCGCGCTGCCGGTGAAATACGGCTCGGCCTGCGTGCCGATGCCGGGCTACGAGATCGATGTCGTCGATGAGGCCTGCCACAAGGTGCCGGCCAACAAGATCGGCTCGATCGTCATCAAGCTGCCGATGCCGCCGGGCGCGTTCCCGACGTTGTGGCAGGACGACGTGCGTTTCAAGGAAGCCTATCTCGACGAATTCCCCGGCTACTACAAGACCGCCGACGCCGGCTACCGCGACGACGACGGCTATGTCTATGTCATGAGCCGCACCGACGACATCATCAATGTCGCCGGCCACAGGCTGTCGACCGGCGGCATGGAGGAAGTGCTGGCCTCGCACCCTGATGTTGCCGAATGCGCCGTGCTCGGCATCAAGGACGAATTGAAAGGCGAGGTGCCGTGCGGCTTCATCGTGCTGAAGTCGGGCGTGACGAAAGCGCCGATCGAGATCGAGAAGGAAATCGTGCAGTTGGTGCGCGACAAGATTGGCCCTGTGGCTGCTTTTAAATTGGCTATTACCGTGGCGCGCCTGCCGAAAACGCGCTCGGGAAAAATTCTGCGCGGCACCATCAAGAAAATCGCCGACGGCGATGCATGGACCATGCCGGCGACCATTGATGACCCGGCCATTCTTGGCGAGATCGAGGGCGCGTTGAAGGGCCACAAAAAATAATCGCCGTCGCAGTCGGGTTAAAAGCGACGAAAATCCCAGAGTTATTTCTCAGATACCCGCGTTTTGCTCTTTCGAGCAACGCGCTTAAGCTCTGTATCTTCAATAACAAACGGCCCCCGCCGTCCTTGAGGGCGCTGCAACAAATTCTGACGAATTGAAGTTAGCTGTTTTTCAAGCCAATCCGATTTTGCATCTCTAAATTGTGACGATAAGATCGTGCTATTGCTGGACATCGCAAGGCCTCTCCCCAAGCCCGTGACAGTGCAAACTTTACACTAACTGATTCGTCGAATCACCACTGGTTTAAAAAATATGGCGAAAAAGTTGTTGAAACCTAAACACAAAGCAACTCGAGCAAAACAATCAATAATCAGCAATCCAGAGCTAATATTTGGTTTGGTTGGACCGATAGGAGTAAATGTTGATGCCATCATTACAGCTCTTATCCGAAACTTGAAGGAGGTAAACTACGAACCTAAGGTCATTCATCTAACTGAACATATGCGCGACAAGAGAATACGGAAAAAACTGAACTTTAGTACCTACTATAGTCGCTATTTTTCACTCATTTCATATGCGAACGCCTACCGTAAACTGGCGCGGAATCCGGCAGCACTGGCCGGACTCTCGATCCTCCAGATAAGAGCTGAAAGGGCCGCAATTTCAGCCTCACCCGCGGAACCTGCCTTGGGAACTGCATATATCATTCGTCAGTTTAAACGTGCCGAAGAAATTGAAATGATGCGGCGGGTATATGGCCGCAAGTTTGTGCAGGTATCAATTTATGGCAGCGCTCAAGAGCGTCGAGGTGTTCTTGTCGAGAAAATTAGGCGATACGAAAGTTCCCCCAAGACCGATGCTGATTGCGAACGGCAAGCGATCGAACTTATCGATATTGATCATAATCAAACCGACGACCTTAATGGTCAGCGCCTGTCTGAAGTTTTTCATTTAGGCGACGTTTTCGTCGATGGAATAGATTCTGAAAAGGCTGATAAAACTATCGAGCGTTTCATAAGGGCATTCTTCGGGGACACCAAGTCTTCCCCTAACAAGGACGAGTATGGATTGTATACGGCAGCAGCTGCAGCATTGAGGTCTGTAGATCTCTCTAGACAAGTCGGCGCGGCAATTTTTAGCAAGCAAGGAGAGATTATCTGCTTAGGCTGCAATGAAGTACCGAAAGCAGGAGGCGGAACATATTGGATTGATGATCCTGCGCCAATTTATCGTGATGTTGAACTTGGAATAGATACGAATTTTGAACGGAAAAATGAGTTGTTACATCGAAAATGAAGAGCCGTTTGCATATATCGCTCTTAGGGGATTGCAGGAGCGTTCGGCTAGGCAAACAAGACGCCCAAAAACACCCGCTTGATGCGTTCAACCCGGGTGGATTAGCGAAGACTCGTCCGCCTCTCCCCGTCAAGGCCGGGGCCAGCCCGGCCCGGCGTTGGGCTTCCGGGACAGGTCCGGCGATGACGAGTGTGGGCTTCCGCGCGTCATAAAATCAAAAGCCCGGCGCGGGGGCCGGGCTTTGGTTTCTTCTCGGGCTTCCTCTCCGGCTTGGCGTCGCGCCTCCCGGCGTTCGGCGTGCCAGAAGAACTTCTTCCAGAAACGCAGATGCTTCCGCCACTCCTTGGTGGCGGTCAGTTGTCCTTTTCTAACGTGTGCCATGAGGAACCTCCTTATTTGGCAACTTCACATGGGCGTGCTGCCTGTCAAAATCGTGGCGCCTCGCCCTCAATACACAAACCCCGCATACACGATCAGCCCGATAATGGCGCAGAACAGCGCTGCGATCAGGCCACTGTTGGGCTTGTCATGGGTCTCATGCATGGCGCGACCATGCCGCGCGCGGACACGGCGTTCAAATCGCAATCGATTCAAATTGCGCGCTTTGCCCCGCTTGACAGGCGTATAATCCCACGTATATAGTCCTACCGCTCACTCAATGAGGGGCGCTTCTAGAGGCGTTCTTGAGGTGGGGTGAGCAGCGGCGCCCGCGGGCGGAAGGGTACGCTCCTTCCGCGCTCGGGCG
>JAQSCR010000123.1 GCA_029945495.1 Pseudolabrys sp.
CTCCAAGCAGGACTACAGCTGGTTTCAGCAATGTATTTCAGGAAATTCTACCTCTCAGGAACAATCCTGACCCGACCGCCAAAACTTACCGCAAACGACCCCCGGAACCGAACCTGTCCACGCACTGAAAAACGCATTCGCCCCACCCACGATCAACCACCCGTCAACGAACTCGCGAACCAATGCAATTGGCGGCACAAACCGCACCCTTTACCTATACCAGACGGAACACGCCACCCCTAACGATTCTCGTTAGAGTCTCGCTACCTCGCCACCACTACCACTTCGCCACCACTCAGGTTTTTACTATGCCGCCCAATTGGCACAGAGGAGCGCGGCCTGGGCGAGGACTTCCTTTACGGCCGCATCCTGGAGATCAGGTGGATAGCCAAAGCGGTTGAGGATACGTTTCACCATCACCCGAATTTTCGCCTGCGCGCCTTCGCGTAGTGTCCAGTCGATGGTCACGCTTTTGCGAACCTGCGTGACCAGCTCAGTCGCGATGACGCGGAGCTTGGCGTCGCCCATCGCCTGCACGGCGCTCTCATTGGTCGCGAGGGCATCATAGAAAGCGATCTCCTCGTTGCTGAGGCCAAGGTCGGCACCGCGCTGGTCAGCGGCGCTGAGTTGCTTCGCCAGTTTGATGAGTTCTTCAATCACCTCCTGTGTGGCGATGGCCCGGTTGTGGTAAGCGTTAAGGGTGCGCTGCAACAGCTCGGAAAACTGACGGCTCTGCACCAGATTCCGTGTCATTCGCAGCTTGATTTCGTCCTTCAACAGCTTCGCCAGCAGCTCGGCGGCGACATTCTTGTGCTTCAGGCCCCGCACTTCGGTGAGGAATTGGTCAGACAAAATACTGATGTCCGGTTTGGGCAGGCCCGCGGCCGTGAAAACATCAATGATCTTTCCGTCAGTCGTAATTGCACCCGATACGAGCTGACGCACGGCAGCGTCAAGCTGGTCAGGCGTCTTGGTCGAGGTGCCCGCCGACTTCATCAACGCCGCTTTGACCGCCTGGAAGAAAGCCACGTCATCACGGATTTCCGTGGCCTCCGTGCTGGCAGCGCACAGGGCAAAGGCCTTCGATAGGTCAGTGACCACCTGAACGAAGCGCTTCTTGCCGTCCTCTTGGGCAAGGACGTGCTCCTGTGCGGCAGGCAGCAGAATGAAAGTTTTCTTGGCATCACCCACCGCCTGCCCCCATGCGAGACCGTGCAGGATGCCAGAAGCGACCTCGTGCTTCTCCAGCATGACGGCAATGGCCTGGGCCGTATCTATGGCGGGCGAGCCTTGGCCACCACTCTCGGTATAGATGGCCAGGGCGTGCTTCAACTGGTCGGCGAGACCGAGATAATCGACCACCAAGCCGCCGGGCTTGTCCCTGAAAACGCGGTTCACACGGGCGATGGCCTGCATGAGGCCATGGCCCTGCATGGGCTTGTCGGCATACATGGTGTGCAGGCAGGGTGCATCGAAGCCGGTCAGCCACATGTCGCGCACGATCACGATGCGGAACGGGTCTTTGCTGTCCTTGAACCTGTTCGCCATCTTCCGGCGTTTGTCCTTGTTGCGGATATGCGGCTGCCAAGCTGGACCATCGTCGGCGCTACCGGTCATGACGATCTTAACGACACATTTCTTGCCCTTTTCGGCTTCGGCATCGTCGTCCTTGGCACTGGCCCAGTCGGGACGCAGGCGGATCAGCTCATTGTAGAACTCGACGCAGATGCGACGGCTCATGCAGACGACCATGGCCTTGCCGTCCATCGCCTCCCAACGACGCTCGAAATGTTGCACAAGATCGGCGGCCACAATCTTGACCCGCTTGGGATCGCCCACGAGGGCCTCCAGCGCGGCCCACTTGGTTTTAAGCTTCTCCCGGTTGGTCTCTTCCTCGGCCTCGGTGATCTCGTCGAACTCCTCGTCGAGCTTCGGCAGAGCCGCAGCGTTCAAACCCAGCTTGGCGATGCGGCTCTCGTAGTAGATTGGAACCGTGGCCTTGTCAGCGACGGCACGCTGGATATCGTAAATCGAGACGTAATCACCAAACACGGCACGGGTGTTGGCGTCGGTCTTCTCAATCGGCGTGCCGGTAAAACCAATGAAAGACGCATTCGGCAGCGCGTCCCGCATGTGCCGGGCGACGCCATGAATCAGGCCATACTGGCTGCGGTGCGCCTCATCCGCGATGACGACGAGGTTTTGGCGGGGTGACAGCTCCGGCATCTTCTCTCCCTTTTCAGGGAGAAATTTCTGGATGGTCGTGAAGACCACGCCCCCGCTCGCCACCTTGAGCAGCTCCCGCAGTTTATCGCGATCCTCGGCCTGCACAGGTGTCTGTCCCAGAATCTCCTGGCAGCGTTGGAACTGGCCGAAAAGCTGGTCGTCGAGGTCATTGCGGTCGGTGAGCAGGACGAGGGTCGGGTTCTGCATCGCCGGGTGCCGCACCACGCGGGCAGCATAAAAGAGCATTGAGTAACTCTTACCCGAGCCCTGCGTGTGCCAGACGACACCAGCGCGCCGGTCGCCCGGCTTACCCCCATGCATCCGGCCGGCCCAGTAGGCTCCTTCGCCTTCCTGCACCATGCCGGCTGCTTCGGTCATGCCACTGGCGCGAACGGTTTCTTCAACGGCCGCATTGACCGCGTGAAACTGATGGTAGCCTCCGATAATTTTGCTCAGAGCCCCGGTGTCCGGGTCATCCTCGAAAACGATAAAATGCTGGAGCAGGTCGAGGAACCGGCTCTTGTCGAACACCCCGCGCACCAGCACCTCCAGCTCCAACACCGTCTTGGGGGCGTCGTGTTCCCCGTCAATCGTGCGCCAGACCTTAAACCACTCCTGGTTGGCCGTGAGCGAGCCGATGCGGGCCTGCAAGCCATCGGATACGACCAGCAGCTCGTTGTAATGAAGCAAAGAGGGGATCTCCGCCTTGTAGGTCTGGAGCTGCTCGTAGGCGTTCCAGATCGTAGCGTCTTCATCGGCCGCATTTTTCAGCTCGATGACGGCCAGCGGCAGACCGTTGACGAAGATCACGATGTCGGGCCGCCGGTTGTGCCCGGCCTCGATGACCGTGAACTGGTTCACCGCCAGCCAGTCATTCGCGACGGGATCGGTGAAATCCACCAGCCGCACTCGGTCACCGGCGATGCTGCCGTCTGGGCGGCGATACTCCACTTCCACGCCATCGCGCAGAAGTAAATGAAAGCGCCGATTGATACCGGTGAACGACGGCGTCTCTGGTCGGAGCACTTTTCGGAGCGCTTCCTCCAGCGCCTCGGCGGGGATAGCCGGATTCAATTTCGCGATTGCGGCACGCAGTCGCCCCACCAGCAGCACCTCGCCGAACGAATCCCGCTCCGCTGCTGGCTCGCCCGGTGCCATGTGCGGCCCGTGACCCAGCGCATAGCCCAACCCCTCGAACCATTCGAGGGCGGCATCTTCGACTGTGGATTCGTTGAGCTCTTCACTCATGCGAAGGTGTGTATGCTAACACCTGCTAACACGAAGATCCGGTCCGCCACCCGCTGCACAGAGGGAGAGGGCGACGCTTTGCTAACATCTGCTAACACTTCGAGGTTGCTTTTGCGGCGAGGGCCAACGGCACGTCTTTGTGCGATCCGGACACAATGCCCGGATAAATGTCCGGATCCGGGGCCTTCTGAATCCCGACACTTTGACGGGATTATTGTCGGGATTCCCGGCCTACTCTTCGCCCGTGAGCGAAATCCCGCCATTTTGGCGGGATTTTTGGCGGGATTCAGGCTCCCGCACCTAGGCCCGATTCCGATCCCGCCAAAATGGCGGGACTCTTGGCGGGACTCACTGATGCCGGGTGCAGGGATCATTTGCGGATTACCTGATAAACTGTCGCAGGGCCGGCCCCGGTCTTTCGCAAGAGTCCCAAACCAGCGAACCGCTTGAGATGATTGAGTGACGTCCGATTCGGAACTGCCATGGCGTTGGCATACTCGGTCGAAGTCGTTTTCTTTTTCGTCGCCAGCCATTCCCAGCCCACCCGCTCCGACTTGCTTAATTCGGCCAGAACGTTCGCTCCCAAGGCCTCGACCGCCGCCTGTGCGTGTCGGTAAATGGTCAGGTTCAG
>JAQSCR010000124.1 GCA_029945495.1 Pseudolabrys sp.
TGGGTGCTGGCGCGTCGCGCCCTACAGCCGGCTGGTCCTTGTGGCTTCGTGGTCGATCTTTATGAGGCCATCGCCGCGTTGAGCGGCTTCACGAAGGAAGAATGACATGGCCATCGGGACCCCGGTTAGCCTCGGCGCCACGAGTGCGGCCGGCGCATCATCGACAGTTGCCCTAGTTGCCGGTGCTAATATTCTCGCCGGCGATTTGGTCGTGGTGTCGATCGGTCACTTCGGAAATTCGACCGGCGTGACAGGCGATCGATGCGGATCGAACGTCGATCCGATACCGCAGCGTGCGGCCCGACGATGCCGCTCTGCGCGCCCGGCTGCGCGAGCTTGCCGCTGTCCGCCGCCGTTTTGGCTATCGGCGGCTCCTGATCCTGCTTCGTCGCGAGGGAGCGCTGGTGAACCACAAGAAGCTCAGGCGATTGTATTGTGAAGAACGGCTCCAGGTGCGGCGCCGCGGCGGCCGCAAAAGAGCACTGGGAACAAGGGCTCCCTTGGCATTGCCGCAAGGACCGAACCAGCGCTGGTCCCTCGACTTTCTGAGCGACACGCTGACCGACAGCCGGCGGTTCCGCATTCTGGCCGTGGTGGACGACTTCACACGCGAGTGTCTTACGCTAGTTGCCGACACTTCGCTGTCAGGCTTGCGGGTCGGTCGCGAGCTTGATGCCATCATCGCGGTGCGCGGCAAGCCGCTATCGATCGTCAGCGACAACGGCACTGAGTTGACCAGTATGGCGATCTTGAGATGGTCACAAGAGACCCAGATCGGCTGGCATTATATCGCGCCAGGCAAGCCGACGCAGAACGCCTTCATCGAGAGCTTCAACGGCAGACTGCGTGACGAACTGTTGAACGAGACTTTGTTCGCCTCACTCGCTCATGCCCGCGAGGCGCAGGCGATCTGGAAGGATGACTACAACACCGTACGGCCGCACAGCGCCATCGGCAACGTACCGCCGGCCGTCTACGCCAAACTCTTCGATCCCGCGAAGCAACGGGACGGGTCGCTTGAGCTGCCATGGGGCTCCGCGCCCCGTCCCGTTGCATCACCGAGCCAAAGCGGCTCAAATGACGTTCGGGCTCTGCTTCCAACTGGATGAAAGAAGGGGCTCAGGTCAAAAGAACGCCGCAATCGGTTACAGATTGCCAGGTTCGCGGTACGGACCTTTCCTAGGTAATGTCAGTTTGAAACTTGATCGCGCTTTGCAGCGTCGTTTAAGACGTCGCGGACGTATCGGCGCTCTTTCATAAAATACGCGAGGTAGCGCACAACCCCATAGCCGACTGCACCGAGCGCCAGTGCGAAGTACCACTGGAAGCCGCCCCAACGCTCCAGAATGGCCACAATTACCGTTCCAGCTAAGATTGCCGCTATTCGCACAGGCACGGCCTTCTTACTAATTCCATTGCTAGGGTTGCCCCCAAAGTAACAGAATACGCTCTGAAAGCGCCCGCCGCTCTACCCATCGAGGGGTCTTGGTTTTTGCCTCGATGGCCTGCCACATCATTGATCCACGAGCAGATAGTCCTGAGGGCATAATGTGCCCGCGCGTCGGGCTTTTAGGATCATAGGTATAGTAGTCTGTATCATTATTATTCTGTGGAAATCGGACCATGCTTTGTGGCTCTGTAAAGTCGCGATCTTTAGCAATCTCGTGTTTTTCTAAAGTTATGCGCAGTAGTTCGAAATCCCTAAAAAGCGGTTCTGCGTCTGGCTCTGAAAGTAATTTCCGATCACGCAGCAATCGCAAAACTTCGTATACCGCACCTATCCAATAGGTTGTTAAAGTTAGATACGGGGTGCAGACGAAATCGATTTCCTTCCGCCGGCCAGGATCTGCCAACTCGTCTTCGATACATCTCAAGACCGCATCGGTTTCGCCTTGTTGCTGAACACTCATCAACAATAATGACGCCGGGACTCGAGGACCGATGCGATAGGAAACCTTGTTCCATTGGCTAAGCACGTCCTGCTGTTGTGCTCGTGCCTGCAAGAACGACATCATTATAGCTTCCGCGACGCTGAATTTCTTCTCTTCCGCCATCGCGCGGGCCCCAGTTGTCAGCGGCAAAATATTGAAACGACCGCCGTTTGATACCCCCGCTTTATACGCCTGAATTCTTCCCGTGTCGGTATTAGTTTGATACCGTTTCGGAATGTGCGCAAAGTCCTCAATTAGGATGCTGATAAAGCCGTGCGCAGAGCTTTGAAGTGCGCTGGCAAAATCGATTGAGGTATGGCCGTGAACGCAATAATCGGGATTGACGATCTTGCGAGTCTTCAATCGCCGCACCTTGCGCTTGCTATGATTGAGCAAATGTCGGGCGGCGCTTCTGTTCGCGAAACGCCGGAGAAAATAAGGCAGCTTATAGATGGATTGCTGAGAGGGCTGCCATGGCTTGTTTATCCGTTAGCCAATTTGCAGATTAGTCGAGGCCGCATCGATAAGCGTGAGCGCTTGCTAAACATCAGCGAGTTTGGTTGTGCGCCTGCTGACAATGTTAAGTTGGGTCGATGCAACTACGCCGGCGTTCCGGTTTTCTATGCGGCATTTAATTTGTCGACAATATTTTCTGAACTCCGAGCAGAGCCAGGCGACCTTTTGCATGTAGGCATAGCCAAGGTGCGGCCAGCCAATGAACTGTTTCTCACAGCAATAGGTGAAATCGATTACGTTAGGAGGTTCGGTCGCCCGCTTGTTGGCGATACTGAGACTTTGAAAAGCATTAACAGTCTGTTGGACGCGGGCGGGGATATAGCTCTGCGCTCCATGTTTGTCGACGCGTATTTTGCCGAAATGTTTGCCAAAGACTCTCAGTCAGGGGGTGTTTATAAACCAACCGCCGCACTCGCGGCTCATCTCTTTGAGGCCAAAAGCGGAGTGGTGGAACTGGAAGGGTTTTTTTACCCTAGCGTGGCACATCGAGGTGGAACGAACGTCGTTCTCAGTGAGACTGCTGCAAGCGCAAAGCTTGAGTGGACTAAATTCGAAGTGCACCGAGTGGTGCACAAGTTCGGTTTCGGTATTTTTGGGAGCGATATTGTCGCGTCTACCACGAAGTTCGGAGACGATGGCGCCATAGATTGGTAGCATCACTGATCTCAAAGCAGACCACCAAAAAGTAGGGAGCATGCAAAGAAGGCAAATTTAACCGCGTCTGGCGCTCGAAGACGCGGCGCGCGGCGCATCGCAAGGCCGAGCTGCTCCCGGCAAACGTAATTAAAGAAAAAATCAAAATGACCGCTTCGATTATGTGAGCGGCATCACGCACACTTCGCGTCCAAAGATGGCGCCGGCGTTGCAGTAATTTTCTACCGTTTTTTGCTCAAAAGATCGGCCGCTGCAGATCGACCCAATGTCAGGGTGTTTTCCCAAAGTGCGATCTCAGTTTCGAGTAAATTAATCTTGGTGCCAATTGGAGAACCGTCGAATGCGCCGTTGGCGACCTTTGTCAGAGTTGCATAGACTCCCGCCAACTGTGTGTGGAATTTCGCAAGGTCTTCAATGTCATCTTCTAGGCCGCCTATCTTTCCAATATTGGCAAAGAAGACGGGGAAGAAATCTCTGATTGTGCCGCTGCTACTTGCGAGCCCAGAAAGTTTTACATCATGTCCGAGTTCAAGTTGACCTATAATAATTTTGATCGCGGCTGTATGGTCCCGAAGTGTAACTAAGTCGACGTAGGCCTTTAATTCTGCACCAACGCCTTTCGAGATAGAGCGAAGCTCGCTTTCGCGTTCCTTGTTCTTCTGAGCAGAGACAGTGAAATAAGAAATCAATCCGCCTATGACTGTGCCAAACAGGCCAGAGCCGGCAGATATTATCGCCGTGATCATTCCGTCAGTCATCGTGCCCTCTGATGAATGCTTTCCAACCAAGCCAAACTTAAATGCTTTCCCCCGTAAACTGCAAAAGCCCCTTGCGAGGCTGTTGACGCGACGGTTCAGATCGCTGAGTCTAGGCGCAGCCCGAGCCGGTTCGAGCCGACCCGGGCCACTTGCCACAACCCGCTGCGGAAACAGCGCGTCATGACCGAATTGTCAAATCGCATCCAACTCCGACCCCTTTTCGCGTCCAATTCCGACCCCCTCAA
>JAQSCR010000125.1:0-3861 GCA_029945495.1 Pseudolabrys sp.
GCGCGATATCGCCGAGCAGCGGCCGGGTCAGGTCAGTGATCGGCGTGATATGGGCGAGGATGGTCTCGAGCGACGACGAGACGGCTTTGAGTTGCAGCGCGATGTAGGGAATGGTGCCGACGATCGCGATCAGCGCGACGACGGCGGCGACCGCCTGGCCCTTGCCGTAGCGGGCGGCGATGAAATCGGCGATCGAGGTGATGTTCTGCGCTTTCGCCAGCCGCACGATGCGCAGCAGCAGCGGCGAGAACAGGCCGATCATCAGGACGGGACCGATATAGATCGTGATGAACTCGTAGCCGGTGCGCGACGCCGACCCCACCGACCCGAAGAACGTCCACGACGTGCAGTAGATCGCCAGCGACAGCGGGTAGATCATTAGCCGGCCGCGGCCTTCGCGGCCAAGTCCTTGGCGGCCAAGTCCTCCCTGACGTTGGCCATGACGGACGGGTTGGCCGGCGGCGGCGCCGGTTTGCGCGCGGGCGCGGTCGCCGTAGCTGGCGACCAGAAACAGCAGGCCGATATACCCAAGCGCCACCGCGATGACGACCCAGCCTTGCAGCATGCGCACTCCGAAAACGGACTAAACCTAAGCCTTAATTGCAGTTTTAGCCGGATCGCGGTGTTTAAGATAGCGCTTCGAGCGCTGCCCGGCCCGCCGCTTGGTGCGTCGATGCGCCCTGACCTTAGTCAAATACAGGGGCCAAATCGGCGGTCTATGCTGCACTTCGAACTGATCGTAATCGGGGAGGCGTCTCAGCCATGGCGACGGTCGGCAACGCAACGCCGCTGATCTCCCTCGATGCCTTTGTCATCGACACCGAGACGACCGGCCTGGAGCCGGCCAAGGCGCGTATTGTCGAGATCGGCGCGGTGCCGCTGAAAGGCGGTAAGCTCGTCGAAAGCGCCGGCTTTCGCCAATTGGTCGATCCCGGCATCCCGATCCCCGAGGCGGCGGCGCGCATACACAAGATCGACGATGCCATGGTGGCGAACGCGCCGGCCTTCGTCGCCGCCTGGCCGCAGATGGCCGCGGCGCTGTCGGATGCGATCCTGATCGGCCACACGCTCGGCTTCGACCTCGCGGTGTTCAAGCGTGAATGCGAGCGGGCCGGCCTGCCGTGGACGGCACCGCGCACGCTCGACACAAGGCTGCTGGCGCAGGTGGCCGAGCCGAATCTGGGCGGCTACACGCTGGAGCATCTGGCAAGCTGGCTCGGCGTCACGGTCGAGGCGCGCCATTCGGCGCTGGGCGACGCGATCCTGACCGCCAAGATTTTTCTGGCGCTGCTGCCGAAACTGCGCGCCGGCAATATCCGCACTTTGGCCGAGGCCGAAAAGGCCTGCCTGGCGCTGACCGGCGTACTCGACGAGCAGCATCGCGCCGGCTGGGAGGAGGCGGTGGCGGCGCCGCATACGCGCGCCGAGCGGTCGCTGGCGCGCATCGACACCTATCCGTACCGGCATCGCATCGCCGACGTGATGAGTGCGCCGGTGAAGTTCATCGCCGGCGATCGGTCGCTCGGCGACGCGCTGAACCGCATGGCGCGGGAAAAAATATCGTCGCTGCTGGTCGGCCCAGTCGGCGCCGCCGCCGACGCGCGCCTGAGCGTGCGCGATGCCGGCATCATCACCGAGCGCGATATGCTGCGCGTGCTTTCCGAACGCGGCCCGGCGGCGCTCGCCGTTGCGGTAGCGGAGTTCGCCAGCAAGCCGCTGGTCTCTTTGCCCTCCGCCGCCTTCGTCTACCGCGCGCTCGGCCGCATGAGCCGGCGCGGGCTGCGTCACCTCGCCGTCGAGGACGAGAATGGCGAAGTGTGCGGCATGGTCACGTCGCGCGATCTGCTGCGGCTGCGCGGACAGGACGCCGCGATCCTCGGCGATGGTCTCGATCAAGCCGACGACGTTCAGGCTTTGGGCGCGGCGTGGGCGCGTCTGCCGCAGGCGGCGTCGGGCCTTGCGGCGGAGGACGTCAGCGCGCGCGACATCGCCGCGGTCATCTCGCGCGAGCTCGGCGCCTTGACGCGCCGTGCCGGCGTGCTGGCCGAGCGGCGGATGCTCGCCGAAGGGCAGGGTGCGCCGCCATGTTCCTATGCTTTGTGCGTGCTCGGCTCGGCCGGGCGCGGCGAGAGTCTGCTGGCGATGGATCAGGACAATGCCGTCGTCTTTGCCGACGGCGCGCCGGGCTCCGCCGCCGACCAATGGTTCATGCAATACGCGTCGATCGTCGCCGACATTCTGCACGAAGTCGGCGTGCCTTATTGCAGCGGCGGCGTCATGGCCAAGAACGAGGCCTGGCGCGGCTCGATGGCGACCTGGCGCGCGCGCGTCGCCGACTGGATCGCGCGCTCCAATCCCGCCGATCTCCTGTCGGTCGATATCTTCTTCGATCTGGTCGGCGTGCATGGTGACGCCGCGCTGGCCAGCGAACTGTGGCGCTCGGGCTTCGAAGCGGCGCAGGGCAATGCCGGCTTCGCCAAGCTGCTGGCGGAAGCCTCCGGTGCGGTGGCGCCCGGCATCACCATGCTCGGCGGCATTCGCACCGAGAACGGCCGCATCGATCTCAAGCGCGCCGGCCTGTTCGGCATCGTCACGCTCGCGCGCGTGTTGGCGATCCGGCATCACCTGCTCGAACGCTCGACGCCGGCGCGGCTCGCCGCCGCCAAGATGCTCGGCCGCAGCGAAGACGATCTGACCGCGTTGATGGGCGCGCAGGCCGATTTCCTCGATCTCATTCTGTCGCAGCAGCTCGCCGACATGGCCAACGGCCTGCCGCCGAGCAACAAGGTCGAGGTGAAGCGGCTGTCGCGCGAGCGGCGCGCCCGCCTGCGCGTTTCACTGGGCGCGGTCAGCGTGCTCGAGACGTTGACCCGCGACCTGTTATTTTAGCGGGGCGCTAGTGCCCCGGCGGCACTAGTGCGATCCCGCATTTGACGTTGGCCGTGCCGCGCGGCATTGATCGGTAACGGGCCGTGGCGCCGGTGCGCTTCCCGATGGCCTCGCGAAAGTCGTCCGCCGAAAGTCACCTGCCATTGTCCTCCCCGTCATTCCTGGATCGCATCGCCGGTTTTCGCGACGTCGCGGAAACGCTGGTCTTTGCCGCCGTCGGCGGCCTGACATTCGGGCTCCTGGGCGTTCCCGCGGGCTACCTGTCTGGCTCCATTCTCGCGGTGTCTATTGCCGCGCTGAGCGGCCGGCCGATGCGGGTCCCGGCGCCGATGATGCGCGTCCTGCTGGTGCTGATCGGCATATCGCTGGGCGCCGTGGTGACGCCGGAGACTTTGCGCGGCATGGCGACCTATCCGCTCAGCATCGCTGTGTTGATTGCCGCCAGCACCGTCATCAGCATCGTCGGCACCGCCTATCTGCGGACGGTGCATGGCTGGGACACGGTAACCGCTTATCTCGCCGCGGCGCCCGGCGGCCTGTCGCAGGTCATGGCGCTGGCGATCGAATTGAAGGCTGATGTGCGCGCCGTCGCGATCGTGCAGACCCTGCGGGTCGTCATCATCGCGGCCGGCTTTCCGACCTTGCTGTCGGCGTTTGGGCTGGTCGGCCAGGCGCGGCGCAGCCTCGGCGGCACATTCGAGGTCGCGCAACTCGACGAACTCGCCATTCTGGTCGCCGCTTCGACGGCGATGGCCTATGTCGCCTATCGCGTGCGCTTTCCCGGCGGCCTGCTGTTCGGCGCCATGCTGACATCGGCAGCACTGCACGGCACCGACATGCTGCATGTCATGCTGCCGTGGTGGGTGAGCTATACGGTGATGATCGCCTTCGGCGCGGTCTCAGGCGCGCGTTTTGCCAACACGCCGCTGCGCATGCTGCTGCACTATGTCGGCGCCGCGTTCGGGTCGTTTG
>JAQSCR010000125.1:3871-4097 GCA_029945495.1 Pseudolabrys sp.
TCCGCGCTGGTCATCACCGCGGTGTTTGCCGCCGTGCTGGTGCAGATGCTGACGCTGCCGCTCGCCGAAGTGATGATCGCTTACGCGCCGGGCGCGGTCGACGCCATGCTGCTGCTGGCGCTCGCGCTCAATCTCGACCCGGTCTATGTCGGCGCGCACCATCTCGCGCGCATCTTCTTCGTGCTGCTGACCATGCCGATCGTGGTGCGCCGTGGCGCGCGTGCGG
>JAQSCR010000126.1 GCA_029945495.1 Pseudolabrys sp.
CGTTACCGGCATGACCATCATGCGGCTTCTGGGTCCGAACGCGCGCATCGCCAGCGGTGCAGTCCGGCTGGACGGCGAAAATCTTCTGGTGCTTACGGAACGCCAGATGCGCGAAGTCCGCGGGCGCCGCATTGCGATGGTGTTCCAAAACGCCAAGGCGAGTTTGAATCCGATCCGCCGTGTCGGCGATACGCTCGTCGACATCCTGCACGCCCATGACCGCACCGGCATCAGCCGTCGTGGCGCACGTGAAAAGATCGTTGCGATCATGGCGCAGATCGGCATCGCCCAGCCCGATAAGCGGGCCGAAAATTATCCGTCAGAGCTGTCGGGTGGGATGTGCCAGCGCATCGCCATCGCAGCGGCGCTTGCCTGCGAGCCCGAGATGATCATCGCGGACGAGCCGACCTCGGCGCTCGACGTGACGACGCAGCAGTTGGTCATGGACATGCTCATTAGCGCCTGCCGCGAGCGCGGGGTGGCGGTAATTTTCATCACCCACGATCTGGCGCTGGCCAGCGAATATTGCGACAACGGCATCGTGATGAACACGGGGCGCATTCTCGAGAGAGGCCCGGCCAAGACAATCTTCACCAGTCCGACCCATCCCTATACGCGCGCGCTTCTGGATGCATTGCCCTATGGCAAGGCCAGTGCTTCCGAACTGCGTCCGATGACCGGCGATTTTTCCGCTGGCGCCGCGGAGGTCATCGAATGACACCTGACATCGTGGAAGATGCGCCGCACCCAGACCATATCCTCGACGTGCTGAGCGTCACGAAATACTATCCTGTCGAAGGCGGCGCGCGGATCAAAGCCGTCGATGACGTGACCTTCAATATCGCACCGGGTGAAACCCTCGGCGTCGTCGGGGAATCGGGCAGCGGCAAGACCACGCTGTCGCGCATCGTCGCACGCCTCATCGACCAGGACGACGGACGGATAATCTTTGACGGCACCGACATCAGCTATCTGTCCGGCCCCGCCTTCAGTCAGATGCCCAAGCGGCGGATGCTACAAATGGTGTTTCAGGACCCGCTGGCGAGCCTCAATCCCCGGTTCCGCGCGGCCCAGGCTATCGCCAACCCGGTGCTTCGGCTCGGAACGCCCGAGGAGCGGCGCAACGTTGCCGCTCTGGTCGAAGAGGCCGCCGCCCATGCCGGACTGCCGGCGCGATTTTTGAACAGCTTCCCGTACCAGCTTTCCGGCGGGCAGCGCGCAAGAGTCGACATCGCCCGCGCGATCGTTCTGAAGCCCAAGCTCATCATCCTCGACGAGCCAACTTCGGCGCTCGATGCCTCGCTGCAGGCGCATGTGGTGCAAACCTTGCTAAAACTGCGCGAAGAGCTGGGCGTGGCTCTCATGTTCGTAAGCCACGACCTGAACCTTGTTCGCCTTATCAGCGATCGGCTTCTGGTGATGCATCTCGGCAAGATCGTCGAACAAGGTTCGGCACAAGCAGTCTTCAACGACCCGCAGCACGACTATACCAAAAAGTTGATATCGGCGATCCCTAAGCTCGGCCGACGCCGGGGCGACAGCGGAATGTCCCGCCAATTTACCGCTGCCCCGGTCGACGATTAGATTCGGAAACCGTGGAACCATATTTCTTTCGCGCTCATGCGACCCAACGCGCAAGAATTGAAGTTCGAGATACCCGCTGTTATTCGCCGTGCAAGCTTGGACGCCGACCTCAAAGGAGGGGCGAATGACTGACACCACGCTGACCGCCACCCATTGGGGAACTTACCGCGTTCGGACCAGCAATGGCCGCTTGACCGGAATCGAAGGATGGAGCCGAGACCCCGATCCATCCCCGATCGGCCGTTCGCTCCTGACGGCCGTCGAAGGTCCGCTGCGCATCAGGCGGCCGGCGATACGCAAGGGCTGGCTGAAGAACGGCCCGCGGCAAGGTGACTCTGGACGCGGAGCGGAGCCCTTTCTTGAGGTGCCGTGGGACGAAGCGCTCGACCTCGTTGCGTCAGAATTGCTTCGTGTGCGCGAGGCGCACGGCAACGAAGGCATCTACGGCGGCTCCTACGGCTGGGCAAGCGCGGGACGCTTTCACCACGCGCAAAGCCAGTTGCACCGCTTCCTCAATACGATCGGCGGCTACACGAGATCCGTACAGACCTATTCCTCGGCGGCCGCCGAGATCATTCTGCCGCATGTCATCGGCAACACGGACGGCCTGACGGGTCATCATTCGACATGGGACACGATCGCCGAGCATGCTGGGCTCATCGTCGCCTTTGGTGGACTGCCGACTCGCAATTCACAGGTCCAGCCGGGCGGCGTGGGCGAACACAGGCTGGCGGAGGAATTGCGTGCCATCGAACGACGCGGCGTGCGCATGGTTTCCATTTCGCCGGTGCGCGACGATGCGCCGGCCAATCTAGCCGCCGAATGGCTGCCGATTCGACCGAACACCGATGTCGCCGTGATGCTTGGCATCGCACATTTGCTGATCAGCCAAGGGCTTTGCGATAGAGCGTTTATTGAGCGCTGCTGCGTTGGCTTCGACCAACTGCGCGCCTACGTCCTTGGCGAGAGTGACGGAATCCCGAAGACGCCCGAATGGGCTGCAAACCTTGCAGATATTGATGCGGTTCGCATCATTGCTCTCGCTCGCGAGATGGCCGCCAACCGAACGACGATCATGGTCAACTGGGCGGTTCAGCGCGGCGACCATGGCGAGCAGCCTTATTGGATGGCGATCGCATTGGCGGCGCTGCTCGGTCAGATTGGCCTGCCGGGCGGCGGGGTCGGCTTCGGCTACGGCGCGATCAACGGCATCGGCAGCCCGGAATTAGGCTTCAAGTGGCCGGCACTGCCCCAGGGCAAAAACCAGGTGTCCGCGTATATTCCGGTTGCGCGCATCAGCGACCTTTTGCTCAACCCAGGCTCGAGCGTCGAGTTTAATGGCAACAGGCTGGTCTATCCCGACATTCGTCTCGTCTACTGGGCCGGCGGCAACCCATTCCACCATCATCAAGACATCAATCGGCTCGTCGCGGCGTGGCGGCGCCCCGAAACCATTATCGCGCACGAGCAATTCTGGAACTCGTTGGCTCGACATGCCGACATCGTGCTGCCTGCGACCACGTCGCTCGAACGCAACGACATCGCGTTTGCCAATCGTGAAAATGTCATCGTGGCCATGAAGAAGGCTATCGAACCGGTCGGCGAAGCTCGCAGCGACTTCGCGATCCTTTCGGGCATCGCGGAACGGATGGGAACCCTCGCCGAATTCAGCAACAACTGGAGCGAAGACGAATGGGTCCGCGACTTCTACGAACGGGCCCGCACAACCACCGGCGCTGTCGGCATCTCGATGCCGGATTTTGCTTCATTTTGGAGAGACGGCCACGCAACGATCGAGCGGCCTGTTCGCTCCCACGTCATGCTCGCCGCGTTCCGCGACGACCCACGTGCAAATCCCCTGAAAACGCCGTCAGGTCGGATCGAGCTCTATTCCGCGACAATCGCATCCTTCGGCTACGACGACTGTCTAGGGCATCCGGCATGGTTTGAGCCGGCCGAATGGCTCGGCTCGCCACTGGCGAAGGATTATCCCATCCACCTCCTGTCCTGCCAGCCTGGCTCGAAGCTGCACAGCCAGTACGACCATGGCGAGGTCAGCCTGCGGGAGAAAATCGCCGGGCGCGCGCCTATCAGGCTGGGTCCCCTCGATGCGAAGGCCCGCGGCCTTTCCGCCGGCGATGTCGTCCGTGTCTTCAACAGTCGCGGCGCCTGTCTCGCGGCAATCGTGCTTGACGACGGGCTGCGCCCCGGAACGGCGGTTCTTGCAACCGGCGCCTGGTACGATCCGCTCGATCCGTCGGTGCCGGCATCGCTCGACAAGCACGGCAATCCCAACATGCTCACGCCGGACAAGGGATCGTCGCGCCTCGCCCAGGCGCCGATTCCGAATTCGACATTGGTCGAGATCGAACTTTTTCGTGATCCGGTGCCGCCGATTACGGCCTTTGTGCCACCCGTCTAACACTACTTTGGCAGATTTTGCGATTGTTGGGCGAAACTGGATTCCCGAATCACGT
>JAQSCR010000127.1 GCA_029945495.1 Pseudolabrys sp.
CCGCCTCCCGCGGATGCCTCTCGCGCAGGATTGGCGTGCACAGCCACTCCTGTAGGTCTGTGAAATCGAGCTGCACCTCGTCGAAGGTCACCTCATCAAGAGTCAGCTTGTGCATTCCGCGCACCGCATGGGACACCGTCCGGCGTCGCGTCGTGAATGCGGCCGACTTGGTCGAACCCGCGCCGACGCACCCCAGCAGCGTCCACGGATGCCCATGCTCGTCGTGCCCGTGGTAGGTGCGCGACTCGGTCTTGTCGTCCAGCCCAGCCAATTCCGCGGAAGCGTGCAGCGCGATTGACTCCAGCACCAGTTCGACTGGACCGGACCCCAGGTTCCGCAATTCACCGGCGCAACGCTCATCGGGACGCGCGCTATCCCACCAAGCGCCCTTGACGACGTGTGGCTCCGGGGCTGAAGGATTCTTCTTCAAGCCTGTAGGGATACCCCGGCCCCCCGGTTTCCGGCAACCGCCATTTCCAGCCGCCGCACTCTCGTGCGTCCGCGGCCATAACCTTGGGATGCCCTCTTGGAATTGCTCTTGGCTCCCGATTGCGACCCATTAACTTTCCAACGGGCCAACGCTCGCCGCCGTTTGCGGCGAAACCCTCCATGCTTGCCCACTCCTGTCTGTTGCGCTGTTCTAACTGAATAGCCTCCGCACATGCCCCGAATTTACGACAATATCGAAGCCGCTTTGCTTCCTGCGCTAAGGCAGACGCTACAGTTGTCGGATCGCTCGGATTTCTGTGTAGGCTACTTTAACCTGCGTGGATGGAAGCAGATTGATGCCAGCATCGAAAAATGGCCCGGTGGTGAGGGTAAATGCTGCCGTTTGCTGGTCGGCATGCAGAGACTGCCGCAAGAAGAACTTCGTGCTGCATTCAGTCTGACCAAACCGGAAGACGCAGTGGATAACCAGGCTGCTGTTCGGCTAAAAAAGAAACTGGCCGAGGAATTTCGCCAGCAGCTCAGTTATGGCGTTCCGACCAATGATGATGAGGCAGGGTTGCGCCGTCTAGGTGCCCAGCTGAAGAGCGGGAAAGTCATCGTGAAGCTGTTTCTCCGCCACACGCTTCACGCTAAGCTCTATCTCTGTTTCCGTTCCGACCCGATCAATCCGATTATTGGATACTTGGGCAGCAGTAATCTCACGCTCTCCGGGCTTTCTTTTCAGGGTGAGTTGAACGTCGATGTGATGGACCACGACGCGGCGCTAAAACTGACCAAATGGTTCGAAGACCGTTGGAGTGACAAGTGGTGCATCGATATCACCAAAGAGTTGATCGAAGTAATCGATCAAAGCTGGGCAAGCGAGGTTACTGTTCCGCCCTACCATATATATCTCAAGATGGCCTACCACCTGGCGCAGGAGGCGCGTGCCGGGTTGTCCCAATTCCGCATTCCTCCCGAATTTGGCAATCGCTTGTTCGATTATCAGGTAGCCGCGGTCAAAATAGCGGCGCACCACCTCAACAAACGCGGCGGCGTCCTGATCGGCGACGTCGTCGGTTTGGGCAAAACTCTAATGGCGACCGCGCTCGCCAAGATTTTCCAAGACGATCACTTCACCGAGACCCTGATAATTTGTCCAAAGAACCTCACGAAGATGTGGCAGGATTATGTGTCGGAGTATCGGTTGCTCGCCACGGTGATGCCCATCACCCGCACCATCAACGAACTTCCCAACTTGCGGCGTTACCGGGTTGTGCTCGTCGATGAGAGTCACAACTTGCGCAACCGTGAGGGCAAACGTTACCGGGCTATTCAGGAGTATATACAGACCAATGAGAGCAAATGCATTCTGCTTTCCGCGACTCCATACAACAAAACCTATCTCGATCTCTCCAGCCAGTTGAGATTGTTTGTGCCGGAAGATCTGGACTTGGGCATTCGGCCGGAACGCCTGCTCAAGGAAATCGGTGAGACGGAGTTTATGAAGCAGCACCAGAGCCCGGTGCGTTCATTGGCTGCTTTTGAGAAGAGTCCTCACATCGAGGACTGGCGCGAGCTTATGCGACTCTACATGGTGCGCCGCACTCGCAGTTTCATTCAGGACAATTATGCAACCGTCGACTCGGCATCGGGTCGCAAACATCTCACTTTTGAAGACGGCACCAAGTCTTACTTCCCGGTGCGTATTCCAAAAACCGTCAAGTTCAAGATCGACGAAGAAGATCCCAACGATCAATACGCCCGGCTTTTCGCGCCGGGTGTGGTCACAGCCATCAACAAACTGAACCTGCCCCGTTATGGCTTGGGGAACTACGTGGCGCCGACACCCCATCAAGCGCCGACCCAGGCCGAAGCCAAGCTATTGGATGACTTGTCGCGAGCCGGCAAACGACTGATGGGCTTCTGTCGCGTCAATCTCTTCAAGCGACTCGAAAGCAGTGGCCATGCTTTCATCCTCTCCCTGGAGCGCCATGTTCTCCGGAATCAAATCTTTCTCCATGCCATCGATAACAACCTGCCCCTACCGGTTGGCACCCAGGATTTCGGCCTCCTGGACGAAGCGAGCCCGGAGGAAAATGAGGACGACGAGAGCGCGGTGTTCGCCGCCGATACCAGGGAGGATACCCCTGTCGAATTAAAGGCTAAGACGGCCGAACATTTCCAGAAGCGTGCCGAAGCCGTCTATTCCCTCTATACCATGCAGTTTAAAACGCGGTTCCGCTGGATGCGACCCGCTTTATTCGATCCAGCTTTGCGCGAGGATCTTCAGCGCGACGCCGAAAGCCTCCTCAAAATTCTCGCTCAGTGCGGAGCTTGGGATCCGGCGAAAGATGCCAAACTTACGGCCCTTCGTGGCCTGCTGGCCGGAAAGCACGCGAAGGAGAAAGTCATACTCTTCAGTCAGTTTGCCGACACCATCGACTATTTGGAAAGGCAACTTACTTCACAAGGCGTCAATAGACTAGCAGGAGTTACGGGCGAATCCGAGGATCCGACCGCTTACGCTTGGCGATTCAGTCCGGAGAGTAATCGCAAGCGAGACCAAGTCGCCGCCAGCGAAGAACTCAGGGTCCTACTCGCTACCGATGTTCTCAGCGAAGGCCAGAACCTGCAGGATGCATGCATCATCGTGAACTTCGATCTGCCATGGGCAATCATCCGGCTGATTCAGCGCGCCGGTCGCGTGGATCGTATCGGTCAGAAGTCCGAGGAGATTCTGTGCTATTCCTTTTTGCCCGCCGATGGAGTGGAAGAGGTCATCAAGCTGCGAAAGCGGGTGCGTGACCGGCTACGTGAAAATGCCGAGGTGGTCGGCACCGATGAGGCGTTTTTCGAGGACGAGAAGGAGAAGCAAAAGCTCCTCGACCTATACAATGAGAAGTCCGGCATCCTCGATGGTGATGCCGACAACGAGGTCGATCTTGCCTCCTTCGCCTACCAGATCTGGAAGAACGCCACAGACAGTAACCCTGAGTTGCTGAAGACTATCCCCGGTCTGGCGCCCGTCGTGTATGCGACCAAGGCCTTTGTGCCTTCTCCCAAGAAGCCCTCCGGCGTTTTGGTTTACCTCCGCACAGCTCAAGGTAATGACGCCCTCGCCTGGGTGGATAAGGAAGGTAACAACATCACCGAATCCCAATTCGATATTCTGAGGGCAGCCGAGTGTGCCCCGACTACGCCGGCGCTGGCACGGCAGGAAAATCATCACGCCTTGGTCCGAAAAGGCGTCGAGCATGTCATCGCCGAGGAAAAGTCCGTCGGCGGCACCTTGGGTCGCCCTTCGGGGGCTCGCTTCCGCACCTACGAGCGGCTCAAACGCTACGCCGAGCAGGTGAAGGGTTCATTGTTCGATTCGCCGGAACTGGCCAAAGCCATCGAAGAAATCTACCGCTATCCGCTGCGCCAGACTGCCACGGACACACTTAACCGGCAGTTGCGTGCCGGCATTGACGACGAGAAGCTGGCCGAGCTGGTCAACGCGCTGCGTGAAGAGGACCGGCTCTGCATCATCCACGAAGAAGAACAGTCCCACGAGCCCCAGATCATTTGCTCCATGGGCCTCACGTCTGGCTGAACCATACCGCAAGCATCCAATTTCTCTTCG
>JAQSCR010000128.1 GCA_029945495.1 Pseudolabrys sp.
CGGTGCAGGCGCCCAAGCGCTCGCCGTGGTGGCGGCCGGTCATCATCGGGCCGCCGACCAGCATGACCGCCGGCCGGTTGGCCGACACCGCGCCCATCAGCTGCGCCGGCAGCGTCTTGTCGCAGCCGCCCATCAGCACCACCGAATCCATCGGCTGGGCGCGCACCATCTCCTCGGTATCGATCGACATCAGATTGCGGAATTTCAGGCTGGTCGGATTGAGGAAGACTTCGCCGAGCGAGACTGTCGGAAATTCCACCGGCAGGGCGCCGGCCGCCAGCACGCCGCGTTTCACCGCTTCCAGCAATTCGGGGAAGTGGCGATGGCAATTGTTGAAGCCGGAGCCGGTGTAGGCGATGCCGACCACGGGCTTGGCCAGCATTTCGTTGGAATAGCCCATCGACTTGGCGAACGAGCGCCGCAGATAGAGCGAGAAATCGCGGTCGCCGTAATTGGTGAGACCGTTTGCGATGCCGACCGTTTTTTCGCTCATACGGATACTCTCTGAAGCCGCGCCAGGCCGTTGGCCAACCGCCGCGACACGGGATGGAGAAGCAGACGCTCCGACAATACCGGATAGCGGCGGCGCAGCCAGGGCAATCCGGTCTCGTGCAGAAAGACCATGACGACCAGCATGGTCAAGAACCAAGTGAGGAAGTGGTAGCGCGCAATCGAAGCGTTATAGAACAGAGCGACGATATGCTGCGCCAGAGCGGCGGCACCGATCAAGCGCAGCCACGGATCGAAGCGGCGGCCACGCACCACGACGTAGACGAGAATGGCAACGCCCGCCGCATTCAAGGGAATCGTCCAGGCGGATTCGGCCGGCCCGGACAACCAGTTCACCACCTGAAAGATTCCGTTCTTCACATTTGGTCCGGTGAAATCAAGCGTCAGCACTTCACGCAACAGCGCCAGATAGGCGGACGGCGGCATCACCAGGAGATCGGACGCGCCGGCATTCGTGCTGAACAAGACAAAGACCCTGCCATAGACCCAGTTGTGCAGCGCCATCAGGAACACCGGCAGAAAGCCGAGGCAGAGGCCGGCAACGCGCCGCCATTGCCGGAGATAAAGCGCGTAAAGCCCCGCACCGCCGAGGAATACCGCAGCGGCCGGCGCACCGATAGGCGTCATGGTGACGCCAAGCGCCAGCAGCAACGCGCCGACGAATGCCGGCGTGAATTTGCCGCCGGCCGAAGGCGCCGGTACTTCCACCAGCACGACCAGTCCCGCCACAAAGAAGATGTAGGCGGAGGGATCGGCAAAGCCGCGGCCCGCCCATTTGACGTAGTCGGCAAAGGTGGTGCCGAACAGAGCGCCGAGCGGCACCGCGATGAACATGATTGTCACAGCAATGGCCCATTGTGCCGGCAGGAACCGCTTGAGCAAAGACAGCGCCAGGAGCGGCAGCAGCAGGATGAGCGTCAAATAGCCGAGATAGCTGTCGCCGAACACGATGTGTTCCAGCGCCCGCAAATAACGCAGGCCGGGGCCGCCGTAATAGAAGACTTTCTCACCGCCCTCGAAAAAACCCCAGACATCCCCGGCCAGCAGCTTTTGCAGGATGTTGCGCCCGACGCCATCGTAAAACAGCCCATCGTCGCCGCCATCGAACGGCCGCACGCCGCCAAGAAAGCTGGCGTCGTCGATGGCGATAACCAGAACAGCAAGAGCCGCCAGAATTCCCGGCAAGATCAATTGCCGCGGCCTGAACCGCACGACGATCAATATCAATCCAGCGATCGCGGCCAGAGCCAGCAGGCTTTGGGCGATCTGCTTCACCCGCACCGGCAGCGGCGGCTCCAGCCGCATCGCCAGCGAGTCCGGTTTGATGGCAATGCCGACGACGCGCCGTCCGGCATCGGCCGGCTCGATGGCGCGGCAGCCATCGCCGCGCCAGACCGAAAAGCGCTCACCGGCGCCTTCCCACATCACGTCGCCGCGCCAGCACAATTCGCCGCCGGCGTAAGCCGCCGGCAAACGGATCATCTCGAACCAGGGCATCGTCAGCTGCCAGCGATGCAGGCCCCTCCAGAACCGGCGGTCGCGCTTGGCGCGCTGGACGTCGCTGACCGGATACCAATTGTACCGCATATCGTTGATGAAACCGAGCCGCAGCCAGACCGGATCGGAAAAATCCAGTTCCGTGACCGAGCGCGACAAATCGGATTTGTGGAAGATGCTGTCGGCGGAAAAGGCGAATGTCCGGTCCGGAAATCCGGTGTCGAGCCAGCATCCGGATTGGCTGGCGGCGCACCGCTTCGCCGGCGGGTACGCCTTGTCGAACTCCTGCGCCAGGTGACGGTAGACATCGGCGGGCAGGCCGCGCTCAAGCGCGCCGTTCGGATCGCCGGGCAGAAAGACATTGTGGCCCTCGTCGATGCGCGGCGGCGCCAGCAAAATGTGGCCGGCGATGGCGACGGCCACGATCGCCAGCGCGCCAAGCCAGGCCCGCGGCTGCGGGCGAAGCGCGCCGCTGAAGATAACGATGGTCGCCACCGCCAGCAGCGCATAGTCGGTGGCATTGTTGATCGGAAGGCCAATCACCGCGACGGCCAATGCCAGCACCGCCAGCTTCAAGCCCAATGGGGAGGATTGCGGCGCGGATTGACCGTCGAACATGCGGTTCACATATCACCAGACCGCACGGATCGGCAATCGGACGGCTTTCGCAAGGCCTTGTCGGCGCTGGCCGGATCGAAGCCCGCCACGTTGTCCGGCAAGAAATCCCCGTGCTAGAAGACCGGCCATATGACAGCCCTCCGGTCCCAGAACAAAAGCAGCGAAATCGCGTTTTTCGACGGCCACGGGGCGTCGAATCCGTATGACGTGTTTACGCCGCAAGCCAACGACCGTGTGATCGACACCTTCGTTCGGCTGAGCGGGCTTAGGCCCGGCGCGCGCATTGCCGACCTCGGCTGCGGCTCCGGCATTTTCACCGACTTGCTGCGGCGGCGCGGTTATCAATGCACGGGCATGGATCTCAGTCCGATTCTGATCCAGATCGCGCGGCGGAATTTTCCCGGCATCGAATTTCTGGAAGGCGACGTCGAACGTCTGCCCTTCGCCGATGTAAGCTTCGACGGCGTGCTGCTTGGCGGCGTGCTGCACCATTTGCCGCAACCGGCGCGCTGCGCCGCGGAAACGATGCGTGTGCTGCGGCCCGGCGGAAAATTCGTGGCGTTCGATCCGAACCGGATGAACCCCTTCGTGTATCTTTATCGTGACCGCAGCTCGCCGTTTTACAGCGCCGTGGGCGTTACCGAAAACGAGCGGCCGGTATTGGCCGACGAGATCGCCAGTACTTTCCGCGCCGCTGGGTTTCGCGTCGGCACCGAATTCCAATCCGGCCTGACATACCGTTACACCGCCTCGCCCACGGCGCGCCGGCTGTTGCCGATCTATAATTTGATCGACCGGCTGCTGTTTCGTCCAGCATTCATGCGGCGCTTGCGCGCCTTCGTTTTCACGTTCGGTGAAAAGCCAAAGGAGCCCGCGTGATCCGTCTCGGCATCATCGGCAGCAATTACGGCCGCACCGTTCTGTTGCCGGCATTCCGTGCCGATCCACGCTGTGAGGTGATCGCGCTCGCCGGCAGCAACGCCGCGCGCACCGCCGATCTCGCCAAACAGGCGGGCGTGCCGAAAGCGTATGGCGACTGGCGCGCCTTGGTCGAAGACAAGGATGTGCAGGCCGTCGTCATCGCCACGCTGCCGAGCCTGCAATCCGAGATCGCCATCGCCGCGCTGCAAGCCGGCAAGCCGGTGTTCGCGGAAAAGCCGATGGCCGGCGACCTTGCCGGCGCGCGCGCCATGCTGACGGCCGCCGCGCAAAGCGGCTTGCCGACCGGCATCGATTTCAACTTCACCCGGATCATGGCCTGGCTGCGCGCAAAAGAGATGCTGGACGCTGGCGTCGTCGGCACGCTGCGTCACGTCACGGTGCATTGGCACGTCGAGAGCCGCGCCATCCAGATGCGCATGCGCAACTGGAAAACCGCCGGCGGCAATGACGGCGGCGGCGTCATCGGCAATTTCGTGTCGCACTGT
>JAQSCR010000129.1 GCA_029945495.1 Pseudolabrys sp.
CCGAAGCAACCGCCGCCGGCACCATGTAATATTGATAGACCCGGCCACTCGTGAAGGTGACGGTCAGGCGGCTGTGGACGTTTTCGTAGTCGATGGACTGAACGACGCTCGACGGCATGACCGCCTAACGCGCAAACGCCAATTTCGTTCGCGTCAGCCGTGCCAGTCGCGCCAGCTGGGCAGGCTGCCGGCAAAGCGCAGTGCGGTCGCCTCATAGACGCCGCGGGCAATGGCGCGGGCCAGCACATTGGCGGCGAGCATGCCGAGTTCGGTGAGCGAGTAGACCGGGTCCGGCAGTTTCTTGTCGCCGAGCGCGGCAGCAAAGATGACGTCGCCGTCGAGCGGCGTATGCACCGGATAGATGGCGCGCGCCATGCCAGTCTGCGCCATCACCGCCAGACGATTGCATTGCGCCTTGTTGAGCTTGGCGTCGGTGGCGATCACGGCCAGCGTCGTTGCCTGGCCGGGGCCGCCTTTGGCGCGCATTTCAAGCGCGTCGGGACCGAAGTGACGGGGCAGGCCGTGGCCGCCGAATTCCTTGCCCTGCTCGAACGGCGCCGCCCAGAAATGCGGGCTGTCGCCGACCGTGACGCTGCCGACCGCATTCACCGCGACCAGCGCGCCGACGGTCAGCCCGCCGCTGGTTTTTGCCGAAGCCGAGCCGAGGCCGCCTTTGAGATTGACGGTGGTGGCGCCGAGCCCGGCGCCGACGCTGCCGAGCGCGCAGTCGCTGATTGCGGCTTTGGCCGCCTTGTAGCCGAGCTCGCGGTAGGGCGGATAGCGGCCCCACTTCTTGTTGCCGCCGGAAAGAAGGTCGAAAAGAATGGCGCCCGGCACGATCGGCACCAGTGCGTCGCGCACCTTGAAGCCGCGGCCTTGCTCGCGCAGATAGGCCTGCACGCCGGAGGCGGCGTCCAGCCCGTAGGCCGAGCCGCCCGACAGGACGATGGCGTCGATGCCTTCGACGGTCTGCGCCGGGTCAAGCAGGGCGGTCTCGCGCGTGCCCGGACCGCCGCCGCGCACGTCGATGCTGGCGGCGACCGGTCTATCGAACACGACCACGGTGGTGCCGGAGCCGAGCTTGGCGTCGCCGGCATGGCCGACCTTAAGGCCTGGGATATCGGTGATGAGATTTCTGGCCACGGCGGTCTCCCGAATGAGCAAAGAGCGCACGGTAAATTGCGCAAATCGAAACATCGCGAGGCGAAGCCATTACGACCGCTTCGTCAAGTGCCTTAATCCGTCCGCAAAATCCGCAATTGCGCCCTGTTTCCGCCCGGAAACCTTGGTGCAAAGGGGCGGGATAGATCGGTAAGGGGTTTTTAATGTCGCGGGCGACACCAGGCTTCTCATTCTTCAAATTTGCGCGCGTGCTTCTGCCGATAGCTTTGGCCATCAGCGCCGGGTCGGCATTGGTCGCGTATCAAGCGGTGTCGACGGGATCGACATCGGCGCGCATTGCCGGAGAAGCCAAGATGCAGATGCTGCGCGACGAGCACGCGCTGGTCGCCGATTACCTCAAAATGGACACCGAGACGAAGCGTCGTGCCTATGCAACGGCCGACCAGGAAGCCGCGGCGCTCAAGGTCGCCGCGCTTGAACAAAGCCGGCTACGCGTGGCGCAGGCCGAGAGCTTGGCGAAGACCGAGCGTAAATCCGCCACTGCCAAGACCGCGATCCGCATCGAACCGGTCGCGCTGACAGTCGCCGCGCGTGCCGGTGAGCCATTGCCCCTCGCGCAATTGGCCCAAGTGGCCAATGAGAACACCGCTGCCCCGCGCGTTGAAGAAGGTCCGGTGCGCTCGCGCTTCCGCGAATTCGTCTCCGACGTGCGGCGCGTGCCCGGTTGGTTCGCCTCGGCGGCGGACTGGATGGCGGAGAGCGCGCCGGTGCCGAGGCTGCCGCATTTGCCGGACCTGCAAGGGCGCCAATTCCGCGCCGAGCTTTAGTCCTCGCGGCGCGACTACGTCAGACGTTCACAACATAGCGAGGCGCGCTGGCGGCGCTTGCGTTGCATCGTCCGGCGGCGCATGTAGCCGCCATGCATGGTGACGTTTCATATCTGGCGGCGCTGATCGCCGGGCTGATCTCCTTCCTCTCTCCTTGCGTGCTGCCGCTGGTGCCGCCTTATCTGGTGTACCTGGCGGGGACGTCGCTAGAGCGCTTCGCCGACCGGGAGCCGGAGCCGCAGGTCAGGCGCGAGACGGTGATCGCGGCCGGGCTGTTCGTGCTCGGCTTCTCCACGGTGTTCGTCGCGCTCGGCGCCAGCGCCAGCGTGGTCGGTTCGCTGATCCGCGCCTATTCGGGACCGCTCGCCACCATCGCCGGTATCTTGATCATCGTCATGGGGCTGCACTTTCTCGGCCTCACGCAGATTGCCTTGCTGCATCGGCAGAAGCGGGTCGAGGTGGCCAAGCCGGTCGGGCTTTGGGGCGCCTATGTGATGGGGCTGGCTTTCGCCTTCGGCTGGACACCCTGCATCGGACCGATCCTCGCCGCCATTCTCGCGGTCGCCGCGTCCGAGCAGACCGTGACGAAGGGTGCGAGTTTGCTGGCGGTCTATTCGCTCGGCTTGGGCATTCCGTTCCTGGCCGCGGCTTTCGCCATCGAGCCGTTCGCGGCGTTCATGGCGCGCTTCAAGAAGCATCTGCGCCGGGTCGAACAGGCGATGGGTGCGCTGCTGGTGCTGACCGGCATCGCGTTTCTCACAGGCAGCCTCAGCACGATGAGCTTCTGGCTGCTGGAGACGTTTCCGGTGCTGGGCCGGATCGGCTAGGCGGCCAAAAAGAAAAGCCCGCCAACGCGGCGGGCTTCCCTTTGGTCGGTTGTCGCTTGCGTCGAGGCTTACATCGCCTTCGAGCAATCGTTGCCGGGGCACTCGACGTAGGTGATCTTGCCCTCTTTGTTCTTCTTCCAGATGTACATCACGTAGTCGAGGTTGGTGCGGTCACCCTTCTTGTCGTAGGAGATGTCGCCGAGCACGGTCTTGAACTTCATGCCGGAGTGCATCTTCTCGGCGATCTTCTTGGTGTCGAGCGACTTGGCCGATTCAGCAGCCTGCTTGATGATTTGCAGGATGGCGTAGCTATAGAGCGTGTAGGCTTCCGGTTCGAACTTGGCGGCGCGGAACTTCGCCACCGCGTCCTTCGCGGCCGGGTTGCCGCGCGCATCCGGGCCGTAGGTCATCAGCGTGCCCTCGACGCCGGGGCCGGCGATCGAGGCGAGTTCGTCGGTGGTGATGCCATCGCCGCCCATCGCCGGAGCCTTGACGCCCTGGTCGCGCATCTGACGGATGATCAGACCGCCTTCGGTGTGCAGGCCGCCCCAATAGACGAGGTCGGCGCCCGCCGACTTGATCTTCGACACCAGCGCCGAATAATCCTTTTCGCCGACGTTGACGCCTTCGTACATCACCGGCTTCATGCCGCCTTTTGCCATGGCCTTGACGGTTTCGTCGGCGAGGCCCTTGCCGTAAGTGGTCTTGTCATGCACGACGGCGATCTTCTTGCCCTTGAAGTGCTTGAGGATGTACGCGCCGGCAACCGCGCCCTGCTGATCGTCACGGCCGCAGGTGCGGAAGGTATTCCACATCTTGCGCTCGGTGATCTGTGGGTTGGTGGCCGACGGCGTGACCATCAGCATGCCGTTTTCCTGGTACACTTCGGAGGCCGGCATGGTGACGCCGGAATTGAAGTGGCCGATGACGAACTTGACGCCGTCGCCGGCAAATTTGTTGGCGACCGACACGCCCTGCTTGGGATCGGAGACGTCGTCGCCGTACTGAACCGAAATCTGCTGGCCCAGAATGCCGCCGGCAGCATTGATATCCTTGATCGCTTGTTCGGCGCCGTTCTTGAGCTGCGCGCCGAACGCGGCGTTCGGCCCGGTGATCGGGCCGGCAACGCCCATTTTGATCTGAGCGGAAGCCGTTCCCGTAACTACGATAGCAAGGCCGAGTGCAAGACCGAGTGTAGTAACTTTTTTCATCCGTTTTCCCCTTCGACTAGAACCAGCAGTTTCACTTCAGCTAAGCAATGTTACGTCAGGCCG
>JAQSCR010000130.1 GCA_029945495.1 Pseudolabrys sp.
CCGGCGGCGATTTCGGCAATCGCGGCCTGGCGCAGGGTGGCGCCAGCGTCGACGCCGTGAGTTCCAAGTATCGCGGCGCGCAGGGGCTCGATCCGGAATTCATCAAGAAACTGGAAAAGCAGTTCGGCTTCGACAAACCGGCCTATGAGCGCTTCGGCATCATGCTGTGGAACTATGCCCGCTTCGATTTCGGCAACAGCTATTTCCGCGACGTCAGCGTCCTTCAGTTGATCAAAGAGAAGATGCCGGTGTCGATGTCGCTCGGCATCTGGATGATGCTGCTGACTTACCTCATTTCGATCCCGCTCGGCATCAAGAAGGCGGTCGACGACGGCTCGCGCTTCGACATGTGGACCTCGAGCGTCATCATTGTCGGCTATGCGATTCCCGGGTTCCTGTTCGCCATCCTGCTGATCATTCTGTTCGCCGGCGGCTCGTTCTTCGACTGGTTTCCGTTGCGCGGACTGGTGTCGGAGAACTGGCACCAGCTGCCGTGGTACAGGCAGGTCCTCGATTATTTCTGGCACCTGACGCTGCCGATCATCTCGATGGCGCTGTCGGCCTTCGCCACCATGACGCTGTTGACCAAGAACTCGTTTCTCGAGGAAATCCGTAAGCAATATGTGCTGACCGCGCGCGCCAAAGGCTGCACGCGCAATCAGGTGCTGTACGGCCACGTGTTCCGCAACGCCATGCTGATCGTGATCGCCGGCTTTCCGTCCGCCTTCGTGCATGCCTTCTTTACCGGCTCGCTGCTGATCGAGACGATCTTCTCTCTCGACGGCCTCGGCCTCTTGGGCTTCGAGAGCGTCCTCAACCGCGATTATCCTGTGGTGTTCGCCACGCTCTACATCTTCTCGCTGGTCGGTGTGGTGGTGAACCTGATCTCCGATCTCACTTATACGTGGATCGATCCGCGCATCGACTTCGAGTCGCGGGAGGTTTGAAGGTGGACGTGCGCGCCGGCACCAAATCGCCCGATACGACCGCCGTTGGCGTGGCCGGCCTCGCCGTGCCGCCGGAACGGCGCTGGATCGTGATTTCGCCGCTCAACAAGCGACGCTGGGAAAGTTTCAAAGCCAACCGGCGCGGCTACTGGTCGCTGTGGATCTTCTTGGGCGTGTTCTTCCTGTCGCTGTTTGCCGAATTCGTCGCCAACGACAAGCCGATCTACATCCACGTCAACGGTCAGTCGTTTTTCCCCGCGGTGGTGACCTATCCCGACACGGCCTTCGCCAAGACGCCGGATCCGCTGCTGTTCGGCACCGCGGCCGACTATCGCGACGATTATCTGATGGGGCTGATCAAGCAGGAAAACGGCACCGTAATCTGGCCGCCGATCCGCTTCTCCTACGGCACGCAGGTGAGCAAGCCGCCGTCGCCGTTTCCGTCCAAGCCGACCTGGCTCCTGAACGAGAAGGACTGCGCCTTCGCCGCCAAGAACGGCTTCGCCAAATGCGGTGAGGTCGAGACCAACTGGCTCGGCACCGACGATGGCGGCCGCGACGTGGTGGCGCGGCTGATCTACGGCTTCCGCATTTCGGTGCTGTTTGGCCTGGCGCTGACCATCGTCTCGTCGGTGATCGGCATCGCCGCCGGCGCGGTGCAGGGCTATTTCGGCGGCTGGGTCGATCTGATCTTCCAGCGCTTTATCGAGATATGGACTTCGATCCCGTCGCTGTATCTGCTGCTGATCATCTCGTCGGTGCTGGTGCCGGGCTTTTTCGTCCTGCTCGGGATATTGCTGCTGTTCTCGTGGGTGTCGCTGGTCGGCTTGGTGCGTGCCGAATTCCTGCGCGGCCGCAATTTTGAATATATCCAGGCGGCGCGCGCGCTCGGCGTCTCCAACGGCACCATCATCTTTCGCCATCTGTTGCCGAACGCCATGGTGGCGACCATGACCTTCCTGCCGTTTATTTTGTCGGCGTCGGTGATGACGCTGACGGCGCTCGACTTCCTCGGCTTTGGCCTGCCGCCGGGTTCGCCGTCGCTCGGGGAATTGCTCAGCCAAGGCAAGGCCAATGTGCAAGCGCCGTGGCTCGGGCTGACCGGCTTCTTCTCCATCGCCATCATGCTGTCGCTGCTGATCTTCATCGGCGAAGCGGTGCGCGATGCGTTCGACCCGAGGAAGACGTTTCGATGACCGAGCCCCTTCTCAGCGTCAAGGATTTATCGGTCGCCTTCGGCATTGGCAGCCGCGAGATATTGGCGGTCGATCGCGTCTCGTTCGACATCGCCAAGGGTGAGACTGTCGCGCTCGTTGGCGAGTCGGGATCCGGCAAATCGGTGACGGCGTTGTCGGTGATGAAGCTCTTGCCCTATCCGGCGGCGCGTCATCCGTCGGGCGCGATCGCGTTCAAGGGACGCGACATGCTGACGCTGCCGGAGAACGAGATCCGCAAGGTGCGCGGCAACGACATCACCATCATTTTCCAGGAGCCGATGACCTCGCTCAATCCGCTGCACACGATCGAGAAGCAGATCGGCGAGATTTTGTTGCTGCACAAGGGCATCACCGGCAAGGCGGCGCGCGCCCGCATTCTCGAACTGCTGACCCAAGTCGGCATCCCCGATCCGGAAGGCCGCCTGCAGAGCTATCCGCATCAATTGTCGGGCGGCCAGCGCCAGCGCGTCATGATCGCCATGGCTTTGGCCAACGAGCCCGATCTTTTGATCGCCGACGAGCCGACCACGGCGCTTGACGTCACCGTGCAGGCGCAGATTTTGAAGTTGCTCAAGGACATCCAGCAGCGGCTCGGCATGTCGATGCTGTTCATCACCCACGATCTGGGCATCGTGCGCAAGATCGCCGACAGGGTCTGCGTCATGCAACACGGCAGAATCGTCGAGCAGGGTCCGGTCGAGCGCGTCTTCACCGCGCCTGAACATCCTTATACGAAAGCGCTGCTCGCCGCCGAGCCGAAGCCCGACCCGGCGCCGCCGAAGCCGGACGCGCCGGTGGTGGTGTCGACCGACAATCTGAAGGTCTGGTTTCCGATCAAGCGTGGCGTGCTGCGCAAGACCGTCGGCCACATCAAGGCGGTCGATGGCGTCACCATCGACGTGCGCAAAGGCGAGACGCTCGGCGTCGTCGGCGAAAGCGGTTCCGGCAAGACCACGCTCGGTCTCGCTATATTGCGGCTGATCTCGTCGGACGGCCCGGTGGTGTTCATGGGCGAGAGCATCCAGGGTCTCAAGTTCAAGGAAATGCGGCCGTACCGGCGCAATATGCAGATCGTGTTTCAGGATCCGTATGGCTCGCTTTCGCCGCGTATGTCGGTGTCCGACATCATCGAGGAAGGGCTGTGGGTGCATCATCCGCACCTGTCGGCCGACGAGCGCGAAGCCCGCGTCATGGCGGCGCTGAAAGATGTCGGACTCGATACGACGACGCGCTTCCGCTATCCGCACGAATTCTCCGGCGGCCAGCGCCAGCGCATCGCGCTCGCCCGCGCTTTGGTGCTGGAGCCGACCTTCATCGTGCTCGACGAGCCGACCTCGGCGCTCGACATGCTGATCCAGGCGCAAATGGTCGACCTGCTGCGCGATCTGCAGAAGAAGCGTGATCTTACCTATCTGTTCATCTCGCACGATCTGCGCGTGGTGGCGGCGCTGGCGAGTAGGCTTCTAGTGCTGCGCAACGGCAAGATGGTGGAAGAGGGCGCCGCCGCCGATCTGTTCAAGAATCCGAAGAGCGACTACACGCGTGCGCTGTTCGCCGCCGCCTTCAATATCGAAGCCGCGCCCGAAGGCGTGGTGGCGCAGTAGCGTGATACTGTCGTCCCCGCCTTCGCGGGGACGACAGATTACGCCGCCAGCGACAACAGCTTCCGTGCCTCCGCCGTGGTCGCCGGGCGGCGGCCGTATTCCGCGCATAGGTCGGCGACCCGCTTGACCAAAGCCGCGTTCGACGGCGCCAGTTTGCCGGTTTCGTCCCAGCGAATGTTGTCCTCGAGGCCGGTGCGGCAATGACCGCCGGCCTCCAGACTCCAGCGGTTGAGCAGCAACTGGCCTTTGCCGAGACCGGCGCCGGTCCAGGTGGCGTC
>JAQSCR010000131.1 GCA_029945495.1 Pseudolabrys sp.
GCGTCGATCTTGATCGCCTGGCTGAAATCGGCGATGGCGCGGTCCGGCTCGCCCTTGTCGAAGAAGGCATTGCCGCGGTTGTAAAGCGCGGCTGCGTAATTCGTATTCAGCTTGAGCGCTTCGCCGAAATCGGCAATGGCCCGGTCGCTGTCGCCCTTGCGGCGATAGGCGAGACCGCGATTGTTGAACGCGACGGCGTTCTTCGGGTCGAGCTTGAGCGCGTAATCGAAATCGGCGATGGCGCGCTCGGTGTCGCCCTTGGCGCCGAAGGCGATGCCGCGGTCGTAATAGGCGCGCACGTTATTGGGGTTGAGCTTGATTGCCTGATTGAGGTCGGCGATGGCCCGCTCATAGTCGCGCTTGTCGAAATAGGCGATGCCGCGATTCGAGAAGGCGAGCGCATAATTCGGATCGATCCTGGCGGCCTGGCTGAAATCGGCGACAGCCTGCTCGATGTCGCCTTTGGCGCGGAAGGCAAGGCCACGGTTATTGTAGGCGGCGGCCGATTTCGGATCGACCCGGATCGCCTGGCTGAAATCGGCAATGGCGCGGTCGTATTCAAGCTTGTTGCTCAGAGCCAGGCCGCGCGCATTGAAGGCCTGCACGTTACCGGAGTTCTGCCGGATGACCTGGTCGAGGTCCTTGATGGCGCGGTCGTGGTAGCCGAGCTTCTCCAGCGTCTCGCCGCGGTTGAGCAGCGCGACGGTGAAGCCGGAATTGATCGCCAGCGCCTGGTCGAAATCCTTGAGCGCGCGCGCGAGGTCGCCCTTGTTCTTGTAGGCCATGCCGCGGTTGTTCAAGGCAGCGTCGTAATGGGTATTGGCCTTGATCGCGCGGTCGAAGTCGGCGATGGCGCGGTCGAACTCGCCTTTGCTCTGATAGATCGAGCCACGATTGTTGAGCGCAACGGCAAAGCCCGGATCGAGTTTGATCGCCTGATCGAGATCGGCCAACGCTTTGCCCTGATCGCCCTTGCGCTGGTACAATAGCGCACGGCTGTTGAACACGCCGGCATAGCTCGGGTTGAACTTGATCGCCTGTTCGAAATCCTGCAGGGCGCGGTCGATCATGCCGCGCGCGGCATAGGTGTTACCGCGTTCGGTAAAGGCGGCGGCGTATTTCGGATCGAGCTTGATCGCGGTGTCGTAGTTCTGGATGGCGCGATCATAGTCGCCCTTGCCCTGGAAGGCGTTGCCACGGTCGACATAACCGGCGGTGAATTTCGGATCGAGCCGCAGTGCCTGATCGAAGTCGGCGATGGCGCGGTCGAAATCGCGGCGCTCGCGATAGGCGAGGCCGCGTGCATGGGCGGCGAGCAAGTCGCGCGGATCGAGCCGGATCGCCTGCGTCAGGTCGGCGATGGCGCGTTCCATGTCTCGACGTTCGAAATTCGCCATGCCGCGGTTGTAATAGCCGGCGGCGAAATTCGGGTTGAGCTTGATCGCCTGATCGAAGTCGGCGAAAGCCTGTTCGTCCTCGCTGCGGCTCATGTGGCCGAAGCCGCGGGCATTGAAGGCGGCGGCATTCTTCGGATCGAGCTTGATGGCGTGCGAGAAGTCGGCGATGGCCTGCTCGAACTCGCGCTTGTCCTGATGCGCGAGGCCGCGGTTGAAATAGGCGCCGGCATAATTCGGGTTGGCCTTGATCGCGTTATCGAAATCGGCGATGGCGCGGTCGAATTCGCGTTTCTTCTGGTAGGCCTCGCCGCGATTGGTGAACGCCGGCGCGAAGGTCGGGTCGGTGCGCAAGGCCTGGTCGAAATCGGCAATGGCGCGGTCGCCGTCGCCTTTGCCGTTGTAGGCAAGCCCGCGCAGGTTGAACGCGGCGGTATAATCCGGCTTGATATTGATGGCGAGATTGAGATCGCCGATGGCGCGGTCGTAGTCGCGCTTGTCGTAGCGTGCATTGGCGCGCTCGAAATAGGCGAAGGCGCTCTTCGGATCGATCAGGATCGACTGGTCGAGGTCGGCGAGCGAGCGCTCGAGATCGCCGCGCGTGCGATAGGCGATGCCGCGATTGTAGAAAGCGAGGGCGTTTTTCGGATCGTACTTGATGGCTTGGCTGAGATCGGCGATGGCGCGTTCCTCGTCGCCCTTGCTGCGCAAGGCGAGGCCGCGATTGTAGTAGGCCAGCGCGTTCTTCGGATCGATGCGGAGCGATTGGTCGAAGTCGGCAATGGCCTTGTCAGCGTCGCCGCGCGCGGCATGGGTGACGCCGCGGTTGTAATAGGACAGCGAATCCTTGGGATCGAGCTTGATCGCCAGCGTCAGGTCGGCCAGCGCCTTGTCGTATTCGCGCTTTTCGAAATAGGCGACGCCGCGGTCGTAATAGGCCAGCGCATAGCCGCTATCGAGGCTGACCGTCTGGTCGTAATTGCGGATGGCGCGGTCGTAGTCGCGCTTGTCGGAGTAGGCGTTGCCGCGATTGTAGTAGGCCAGGACGTAATTGCCGTTGAGCAGCAGTGCCTGGTCGTAGTCTTTGATGGCGCGGTCGACTTCGCCGCGGTTGCGATAGGCCAGGCCGCGGTTGTTGTAGGCGAAGGCATCGCGCGGATCGAGCAGGATGGCCTGGTCGAAATCCTGGATCGCGCGGTCGACCATGCCCTTGGATGCGTAGGCGATGCCGCGATCGTTCAGTGCGAGAATGTAGTCGGGTTTGATCTTGAGCGCCTGATCGAAATCCTGGATGGCCCGCTCGTAGTCGCGGATGTCGCGATAGGCGAGGCCGCGGCTCTGATAGGCGACGGCATCGTTGCCGTTGAGCTTGATGGCGCGGTCGTAGTCGGGAATCGCGCGGTCGGGCTCGCCCTTGGCGCGATAGGCCATGCCGCGGTTGTAATAGGCCAGCGCGTCGTTCGCATTGAGCTTGATGGCGGTGTCGAGGACGCCGATGGCGCGTTCGTAGTTGCGCTTGTCGTAATAGAGGTGGCTCAGGGTCTTGAGCGCGGTCGAATTCTTTGGATCGAGCTTCGTCGTCTGCTCGAAATCCTGCAGGGCGCGATCGGCGTCGCCGCGGTCGCGCAAGGCGAGGCCGCGGTTGAAATAGGCGTCGGCCTGCTTGGAATCGAGACGAATGGCTTCGTCGAAGTCGCGGATGGCGCTTTCGGCGTCGCCATTGGCGCGGCTGGCAATGCCGCGCTCGATCAGCGACGTGGCTTTGCCTTTTTGCGCGGTGTTCTTGAGCTTCAGCGCGGCGGCCTTGTGGCGCTGCGCGGCCGCCTTCTGCGCCTTCGAGCCGCCTTCGATGACGGCGTTGCAGCTGGCGATGCGCTGTTCGGCGGAAACGTCGGTCGCGCCGTCGCACTGCCGGACTTGGTCGCGCGTAACGGCAAAAGCATTCGGCACGACGAGCAGCATGAATGCTGCGGTCGTCGAGCCAATGATGATGCGTCGTGTTGCCTTGATCATGCGGCCTCGTCATATCGGTCGCGCAATCGGCGAAAGCCGAACGCGCTTCTGATTGAAATGAATTTAGACCGGACGGATCGGCAGGAGTCGCCATGCCCGATTATTTGCCGGGGTTAAGATTAATTCACAAGGCCGGGTCGGCAAATATGCATTAACGTTTTCGGGTTAACCGGCGCGCGTTGTGGATGTGGGATAATGCAAACGGCGCCGGCTCGATGACGAGCGCGGCGCCGTTTGATCAAATATAAAAAAGGAGTCTTATGTCAGCGGCTATTGGCCGGCGCTTGTGCCGAGGCGCGCGCGGCGGCAGCCATTTCCTCGAGCACGTAATCCGGCGGCATCACATAGGCCATTACCTTGGCCTTCGGATATACCGATTGCATCACGGTCGGACCGTGATTGCCCGACACCACGATCGGATTGCCCTGGCCGTCGGTGCCGCGCACGACGCCGACGTGGCCGCTATTGGGACCCTTGCGATACATGATGGCGATCGCGCCGACGCGTGGCCCGTCAAGCTTCTTGCCGAATTCGAGGAACGAGCGGGCGGCGCGCGATTTAGTGCCCTTGCCGCCAGCCTTGTGCAGCACGAAGTTCATGAAGTCGGCGCACCACAGTTTGGTCGGCAGGCCGA
>JAQSCR010000132.1 GCA_029945495.1 Pseudolabrys sp.
GCGCCGCACGTGCCGACAGAGCATTTCCAACTGGACAAAATCGTCCCAACACGTGGTCTTAAGATCACGGTCGAGCCGCTGCTCATATTCGCGTACAAACTTGCGCTCGCTCTCGCTCAGCGCCCAGGCGCCAGCGAGCACCTCCCGCACCCTCCCGCGCAATTCTGCGGTTAGAATTCTCGTCAGGTCCGAAGTCTCCAACTGCTGACCGCACGCGATGAATTCCGCGAACGCATTCAAATCGAGACCCTCAGCGCGCAGCGTGCGATCAATTGCGCTCGCCGCGTTGACCACATCGCCGTGCTCGGGCGAGCCGAGAAGCGCGATCATCTTCGACAGCGTTTTGCGCAGCGCCGCCGGCATCGTGAGGATCACAGTCGCCGTCATGTTCGAGTCCTTTTGGATTCAATTTGCCGCTTTTGCGCCGCATTCAATTCCGCACGCTCGCCACCTGTTCACACGGGGGATTTCCCCGAACAGAGCAGGTTTCTATTCCTTGCTTTTTGCGACCAGTTGTTTATCCATCCTGCCGATCCTCTTTCCGTTGCCCGATCACTCCGGGGAAATTCCCCACAGTGACCGCCGGGACAGTTACCCTCCCAAGCCGGGAGGCGACGCCAAACCCACCCACTCGAAAAAGCCCTTTACCCTGAGAGGGATAGATACCCCTCGGGATAGTTTGGGAGAGTTGGGAGGGTTATTCTTATGTCTCTTCACATGCGCGCGCGCATGTGAGTCCACCCTCGAAAAACCCTCCCAAAAACACCTCAACTGTCCCGATCCTCGCTCGATCAAGCACTTAGCCGCGTCTGCTAACTGTCCCAACGCCAGAATGTCACTTAGCAACTATCCCAACTGTCCCGAGTACAACGCAATCAACCACTTGCCGCCTTTTCCTACGCCTAACATTAAGCCCCAACCCTCCCATTTCATCGCCGCGCGCCCAATCGGGGGGCGCGGGGGCCGACAAAATCATCGACCGATTTCAGCAGCTCGAGGTCGAGCCAGTAGCTGACGTTCGAGTGCAGACGCCGCGCCCCGCAGGCGCGGAGGCCGCGGCCGAGCGCGGTCGCGGTGAGCAGCGGCTCTCCCGTGGCCTTCGCCCATGCGGTGAAGACCTTGTAGAGATCGCTGGCCTGCACGCGGGCGCCAAGCGCCGCTCTGGTGCAGATGGATAGGAAGCGGCCCACCAGCTCCTGGCGTGGCTCTGCGCGGGCGCCAGGCGCCACGGCTAGACCGGCCAGCGTCTGGGACCCGCGAGGCGAGCACAGCGGCTCGGTAATTTCGTCGAGGAACTTTCGTCGCGCCGGCGCATGGGCCTGTGTCCAGGAGCCGCGCAAGGCGAGCAGCTCGATATCGGCGGTCGCCGCGCGCGCGTGCCGGCGCGGTTTTTGTTTAGCGCCCATGTCGCGCTCGCAGGCTTCGGCGTCGTGGGCGCAACAGCGGCACCGACGCGTGAGGGGGTGCGGGGGCCGGCACGAGGCGCAAGAGGAATGGCCGCGCACCGCCGATCGTGCGCGCGGCCGCGCTACCTTTCCCGCGAATGTCTTGCGCGTGGTTGTCCTTCAACGCCGCCTCCCCGCTCAAAAATGAACTTCAGTGCCGCCGCGCCGGCCAGCCGTTTGCTGGTTGAGCATTACGGTCGCCTCGTCGCGCGAAAGCATACGATCGCGCGCGATAGTCCCGTTGGGTCGGATGAGACACCACTTCGCGTATGGCCCGCGATAAACCACTGTCCACACGCCACTGGCCGGCGGATTTTCCGAGGCTTCACCGAGCTGTTTGCGAAGCAGCTCGACCACCTCGATATGAGCGAGCCCGCCGGCGCCGGTCGAGATCACGAGCCGCGCAAAAAGCAGCGCAAAAAACGTGGATCCGTCATCGATGACTTCGATGGTATCGCCCGATTGCACCTTCGGCCCGATAATCTTCCAGGCATCGAGGTCGCCTTTGAGCAGAGCCTCATATTGCGGCAGGTCTTCCACCACAAGGCGGCGCCGTGTGGACACCTCTTGCGCGTGCGCGAGGCGATCCTTTGCGACGGGCAACACTTTCACCGCTTCCTGCGTCGCTGGCGCCTTGGCGTCGCCTACCGTGTTTTTGCCGCCACCTGGAGTACCGCCGGCGGGCTTTTGATCAGTCTGAGCGTTCATTTTTTCACCTTTCGTTGGACCGATTGGTCACTACGTTGCGTCGCTAGTGTCGGCTGCCGGTTGGCTCTGATCGACGAGCTGGGCATATTCTTCCTGCAGGATGCTCGATTCCGACCCGCGCCAATAATCGCTGCGCGGATCGCCCATCATGTTTTCGATTAGCGCCATACGGGAATTTTGATCTGCAGCCTCCACTCTTTTCGCTGCCGGCGAATTTTCTTCGCCGCCCTCAAGTAGCGCGAGCAGCTCGTACATGCGCATCTGCGCTTCCTTGCTGCCCCAGTACCAAACTTGATCCGCGCGAGCCTTCTTTTCGAGTTCTGCTAACTCCGCCTGCAATGCGACGCGGCTCGGCTGCGAAAGCACCGGCGGCTCACCGGCATGCGTTTCCAAATGCCGCGCCATCCCCATGTACCAATCGGCCAGATCTTGCTGTTCCTTCTCGTCGATACCCTGCTGAGAAGCGAATTCGGCCAAAAGACCCAAAGCAGCATCAGCAGTGCTGATCCTGCCAGCGTCAAATAAAGGAACAAGCACCACGCCGTAGTAGCTGAGCACACGATCAATGGTTGCCTCGCTGATGTTCCAACCAGGCTGGCGAGCGGTCGCGAAAAGATTTTCCGCAATCGCTGCGTCGCGATCTGTTTGCAACCGATACTTAGCGCGCAGCGAAGGGTGCAGCGGCATTTGCTAGTACCCTCGATTGATCACGTTGAGCCGCGCCACGATCGCTTGCAGCCTTCCGAGAACGCTTCGCGTAATGCCGACCGCGGCTAGCGCGAGAGTGGTGGTGTTCGCTGCAGCCGTTTGCGTTTCGAGCAAAGCAAGGTCGGCTTCGAGTAACGCGAGGTCGCTGTTGAAATTATCTTGCAGAGCCATCGGGCATATCCTTGGTTTGGGTGGGTTGTCGTTCCGTAATCACGCTATGGCCGCGGCCAGACAGGCCGCGCCTTCACGAATGATGCTCTCCCGATCGGCTTTTTCTCGATCGAGATTCTGCAGGACTTCGTTGAATTGTTCGTACTCACGTTCCGACAACGTCGGCTCAGTCTCTTTCCAGAGATCGTCGGCCTGCTTGGCAGCAGCCTCGGCAGCACTGACTGTTTTTGTGGGGTCGATCGACGCCGGCTCCGGGGTCGATGCGGCTTCCTTGGATTCCGCCACGGCATCGGGGTTTTCGTATTCGGGCCGGGCGTCTGCGAGCGCGCGCCAGGCCGACCCAGGCGAGCTTCCACGCGCTGCCGACGCGGGTGGCCGATACTCGGCCGTTCGCCGACGATCGAAGACTGCCGTCATATCCTCACTAAGCAAACGCGTGGCCGGCCGACTAAAATAATCGATAACCGCCCGTCCAAACTGCACCGGCATCGACGGGGTTAGGTAGGTCGGGTTCTCTGAGAAATATTGTTCGCGCCCACGCTCCCATTGGTCGAGTTGCGGGGGGCCGATGTCTTCAGGTTTTTCGACGCCAAGCCAATCGAGCACTTTGCGCAGATCCTGTTGCTCCATTGGCCGGCGCGGTTCGGCCGCATCACGCACTAATTCTTCCAGGGACATCCACTCGGGCGCCGGTTCTCGCATGCTCTCCGCAATACGAGGATCAATATCGGCCGAGGCGTTGAGCAGCTCAGCGGCGCGCACCGGGCGGCCCTCGATCATATCGGCGATCGCGGCCCGCACGACGTCCTCCTGGGCCCGCGGCGGTAGGTCAGCGAGGATTTCCGCAGGGTGTCGCAATCCAACTTCGTCGGCAGACTGAAGCTGATCGTGCATGTCGCCGTGCACCGATTGTTCGAGCTCCGGCATTGCCCGTGGGGCCGCGTCTGAGGCGGTTTCCGGCGCGGGCGATATACCAGGCATCTCCTCGCCGGCCGCCACACCCACGG
>JAQSCR010000133.1 GCA_029945495.1 Pseudolabrys sp.
TCCAATCCTTGGACGCATTTCCGTGAAGCCACCTGGGAAGAGGCGCTCGACCGCGCCGCTTCGGGTCTGGTGAAAATTCGCGACCGCGACGGGCCGGATGCGCTGGCCGGCTTCGGCTCGGCCAAGGGCTCCAACGAGGAAGCCTATCTTTTCCAGAAGCTGGTGCGCACCGGCTTTCGCACCAACAATGTCGACCACTGCACGCGGCTGTGCCACGCCTCGTCGGTGTCGGCGCTGTTGGAAGGCGTCGGCTCCGCCGCCGTCACCGCCACCTTCAACGAGGTGAAGAACTCGGAGCTGATCATCGTCATCGGCGCTAACCCGACCGAGAACCATCCGGTCGCGGCCACCTTCTTCAAGCAGGCCGCCAAGAATGGCGCCAAGCTGGTCATCATGGATCCGCGCGGCACCGCGATGAAGCGCCATGCCTGGAAGATGATGCAGTTCAAGAACGGCACCGATGTGGCGATGCTCAACGCCATGTTGAACGTCATCGTCACCGAGAAGCTGTACGACCAGCAATATATCCAGACCTATGTCGAAGGCTTCGACGCGTGGAAGGAAAACATCAAGGACTTCACGCCGGAGGAGATGGAGCCGATCTGCGGCATTCCGGCCGACACCTTGCGCGAAGTCGCGCGCGCCTATGCCCGCGCCGAAAGCGCGATCATCTTCTGGGGCATGGGCGTGTCGCAGCACACGCACGGCACCGACAATGCGCGCTGCCTGATCGCACTCGCTTTGATCACCGGCCAGGTCGGCCGGCCCGGCACCGGTTTGCATCCCCTGCGCGGCCAGAACAACGTGCAGGGCGCCTCCGATGCCGGCCTCATTCCGATGTTCTTCCCCGATTACAAGTCGGTGGAAAATCCGGAAATCCGCGCGCTCTATGAGACCAAGTGGGGCGTCAAGCTGCCGCAGAAGAAAGGCAAGACCGTCGTCGAGATCATGGACGCGGTGCATGCCGACGAGATCAAGGGCATGTATGTCGAGGGTGAAAACCCGGCGATGTCGGATCCCGATTTGAACCACGCCCGCGAGGCGCTGGCGCATCTCGAACATCTCGTGGTGCAGGACCTGTTCCTGACCGAGACCGCGATGTATGCCGACGTCGTGCTGCCGGCCTCAGGTTGGCCGGAGAAGGACGGCACCGTCACCAATACCAATCGTCAGGTGCAGATGGGCCGCGCCGCGCTGCCGCTGCCCGGCAACACGCGCCAGGATCTGTGGATCATCCAGGACATCGCCAACCGCATGGGCTGCGGCTGGAATTACAAGCATGTCGGCGAGGTGTTCACCGAGATGGCGTCGATGATGCCGGCGCTCGCCAACATCTCGTGGGATCGCGTCGAACGTCAATCCGCCGTCACCTATCCGACCGATGGCCCGGACATTCCCGGCCGCGACGTCGTGTTCGAGGACGGCTTCCCGCGTCCGGGCGGCTTCGCCAAGTTGGTCGCCACCAAATTGCAGGCGCCGAACGAAGTGCCGGACGAGGAATATCCGTTCATTCTCTCCACCGGTCGCCAGCTCGAGCATTGGCACACCGGCTCGATGACCCGCCGTTCGCTTGTACTCGATGCGCTGGAGCCGTCGGCGGTCGCGCAGATCTCGCGCGGCACCATCGAAAAGCTCGGCATCCAGCCCGGCGACATGGTGCGGGTGGCGACGCGGCGCGGCGAGGTCGAGCTGGCGTCGCGGCAGGACGACGCCATTCCGGACGGCGTGGTGTTCATTCCGTTCGCTTACGTGGAAGCGGCGGCGAACATTCTGACCAATCCGGCGCTCGATCCGTTCGGCAAGATTCCGGAGTTCAAATTCTGCGCCGCCAAGGTCGAGAAGGCGGTGCCGCGGAGCGAAGCGGCGGAATAGGGCCTCGGAGCAATAGTAGCATAATACGCGTATGCACGTGTTGCGTGCTATCGGGCGGCGCGCGATAATCCTCCTCACGAATGAACCGGGGGAGGATCTCATGCCGATCAGGGGCGAAGGTTGGGAAATGCATATCGTCCGGCGCTCGGAGCAGACGCGGGCGAGCGACGGCAAGCGCCGCACGGTCGGCTCCTATCAAATCTTTCATGACGGCGTTGCGCAAACCGGCGCGGCGATGAAAGGAATGGTCGCGGAGACACGCGGTCCCGGCGCGAATGCGCCGGCCGGCAACAACAGGCGCATCGAAGCCAAGCGCTATCCATTGGCGACGCAAGGCGGCACAAACTACAAAACGTGGGGATATAGCGAATCGGACGGAGAGAATGCGAAGCCGAAGCCGGGCATCGCACTGACCTCGACCGGCCAGCGCTCCGCAATTCTGATTCATCCCGGCAATGGCTTCCTGCGGTCCGTCGGTTGCATCAATCTCTGCACGTCGTTGCCGAACGCCCGCGAGATGATCGACTACATACCGAGCCGCAAGCGTGTGATCGCGGTGATCGAGGACATGAAGGGCTTCGTCGCCAGATTCCCGACGACAAACGGCAAGCCGATTCCCGGCGCTTTCGTCGTCATCGACGGCGAGCCCTGAGCTGCGCGGCTTGCAGCTTACAAGGGTGGGCTGAGGCGCGCCTGCGCCGAGCCCACCGCCTCGAAGAAGGGTGGGCTCGCTTCGCTTAGCCGACCCTACGGGTCTGAGCGCGACGCGCTAGGCGCGGCGCGAACGCGACAAGATCAGTTTGGCCGACGATGTGGTCGGCGCCGGCTTGGCAGCTGCCGGCGCGGCCGGCTGCGCGGCGGCCGGCTTGCGGGTCGCGCCGAAGGCGGCTTCGAACTGGGTGTCGAAGCTTTTCTTCTTGGCGTCGAACACATCGCCGAGTTCGGAGCGGGCTTTGTCCCAGTTGCCGTTTTTTACGATAATCTTGGTCATGGAAGATCCCCGATGGCTGTTGGCGGGACAGTGCCGCAAGCCGTTTAAAACAAGCCTCCCACGACCGTTAAACTTTTATCGACCGGCCGCTAAACGGCGTTTTTTTCAACCTGTCGGCGGCTAAAACAGCTCGTACAAGTCGAGGCAATAGCGCGCCTTGGCGGTGTCGAAGTCGCCCGCGCCATAGGCTTCGAGGAATTGCGCGCCGGCCTCCTCGCCGCGGTGCTCGACGATGTCGGCATGCAGCAGCGCCAGATCGGTATAGCGGTCGCCGCGCCCGGCATTGCCGCAGTCGATGAAGCCCGGCGCACCGTCATCGCCGATGATGATATTGCCGAGCGTGGCGTCGCCATGCAGCACGACGATGTCGTCGCGCGGTTGGCCGTTTTGCAGACGCCGCAGCAGATCGGCGGGGGCGACGTTGCGGTTGCGCGGGTCGAATTCGGCCGGGTCGACATCGCCGGCGTTGACCGCGTCGGCGGCGCGCTCCAGCCGCGTCGCCAGCGTTTCGTCGAACGGGCAGGCGTCCGGCGGCAGTGCATGAAGGCGGGCCAGCGCCTTTGCCAGGGCCTCGACCAGGCGGGGCGTCGACAGGGTGCTGACGTCGGCAGGCTGACCTGCGATCGCCGCCATCAACATGGCGATGCCGTTGCCCCGATCCTCGACGCGCAGGATGCGCGGCACGGCAACGCCGTGCCCGGCCAGCCATTGCGTGCGCGCGATTTCGTCGCGCAGCGCGGTAGCGGCCGGCCCGGTGGCGACCTTCACGAAGCGCGGCGCGCCATGCGTCACGCGAAACACCGCCGCCCCGCCCATGCCGATCGTCACCGGCTCCAGCGACGGGCGCGCGTCCGCGCGGTCCTGCAGCGCCAGCACGTCGCGGGCGAGGGTCTCGTGGTCGTCATTCATGCCGGGGTTATAGCCGGGCATCGTTCTGTCGTCCCTGCGTCGGAAAATAATCCAAAATACCTATTGACTATAATCCATATATAGGACTATATATCCTTCATCCCGTCCCATCTTAACGAGGGGCGTTTGATCAGCGTCGTCAGATGCTGGGGCGGGGAGCGGTGGCCGGTGGGGGTGTCGGAGATTCGGCGCAACAAACCCATCGGCGGTCCAAGCCGCTTGGTCCCGATGCGCCAGCCGCGCATCACTGGGGCGGAAGTGCG
>JAQSCR010000134.1 GCA_029945495.1 Pseudolabrys sp.
GTCGCAGTACGCGTGACAATCGCAAAGCGGTCCCAAAACAGCAGCCCGACGATCAGGGTAATGGTGAACAGCGAGCCGCCAAAGATCGACACCAGCGACAACGCGAGCAGGACGCCGGGCATCGCGAGCTTCACATTCGTAAGGAAAACGACGAAGGCATCGATCCGGCCGCCGAAATAACCGCCGCAGATGCCGATCACCGAGCCGATTGCACCCGACAGGATCGCCGTGCCGAAGCCAACCACCATAGTCACGCGGGCGCCGTAGACGATACGCGACAGCAGGTCGCGACCGAGCGTATCGGTGCCGAAAATATGCTCCCAACTTCCGCCTGCGTCCCAGACCGGCGGCTGCAGCTTGCCGGCGAGGTCCTGAACATAGGGGTCATGTGGCGCGATCAGCGGCGAGAACAGCGCGCAGAGCAGCGTCACCGACATGACGAACAAGCCGATATGGAAACCGGAATGCCGCAGCGCGCGCCCGACCATCTCCTGGCGTGGCGACAGCGGCGCAATTTCAGGGAACTCGGAATGCTCCGTCATCATGTCAGACCAACCTGATGCGAGGATCGAGTTGGGCGTTGATGAGGTCGGCAATCAACGTCAGCAGGATATAGGCGAAGGACAGGAAGAACAGGATCGACTGCACGACCGGGAAGTCGACGCGTCGGATTGAGCGATAAGCCAGAGCCCCGATACCGTTGATCGAGAAGATCGTTTCGACGATCACCGAACCGCCGAGCATGAAGCCGAGCGACACGGCGGAAACGGCCACCACCGGCAGGATGGCATTGCGCAGAGCGTGCTTGAAGAACACGCGGCGTGGCGAAAGCCCTTTAGCCCAAGCAGTCCGCACGTAGTCCGCCTCCAGCACATCCATCATTCCGCTTCGAGTCAGCCGCATCAGTTGAGGCATGACGCCGACGCCCATCGTGACGACCGGCATGATGTAATTCGTCCACGATCCCATTCCGGAGATCGGCAGCCAACGCAGTTGCACACCGAAATAGTAGATCAGGATCAGCGCCAGCCAGAAGTTCGGCACCGCCTTGCCGAAAACGGCGAGTCCCAGTGCAACGCGATCGATCCAGGTGTTAGCGTGAACCGCAGCGTAGACGCCGAGCGGGACCGCAATCGCGAGTCCGAACAGCAGGCTCAGGACAGCAAGACGGAAGGTCACGCCGACCGTATCGAGCAGCATGTTCAGCACCGGCTTGTTGGTGAACAGGGATGTTCCCATGTCGCCGTGCATCACGCCGAGCAGCCAGTCGAGATACTGGACGAAGAACGGCCTGTCGAGGCCATAGAGTTTAGCGACGCGAGCAACGTCCTCGGGCGTTGCACCCTCGCCGGCGAGAACGCGGGCGAGATCGCCCGACAGCCGGAGCAGCGCGAAGCTAACAAGCGACACCGTGATCGCCACCGCGAAGGCAATCAGCAGCCGGATCGTAATGTATCGCGCCACAGCAATTGGTCCTTCACGCTACCGCGGGATTGAGAGAATTCGAAAATCAGGCTTTCGTTGAGAATCGCATAAACTCAGACGGTTAGAGCCTCTCCGTATTCGTCGGCATCCGGCCCGCTCTAGATTTCGAGACGGAACAGCTTCGCCGCGTTGCCGCCGAGGATTCCCACGCGCTCCTCTTCGGTGATGAAGTCGAGGCTTTTGATATGCGGGATAATGGTGTCGAAGGTTTCGCCCGTGTCCGGATTGATCGAGGAGCCGACGCCCGGCATCTCCGCGCCGTACAGGCACTGACTCGGGCCGACCACCTTGACGAGGAGCTCAATTGCCTCTTTCGAGTAGAGCACGGTGTCGAAATAAAGCTTACGGAGGCGGTCGCTGAACCGCCCCGTTGTGTTGTTCATGCCTGGTCGCGGCACCGTTGTGGCATCGAACCGTCCGAGCTGGAACGGAATTGCGCCGCCGCCATGACTGACTAATATTTTTAGGCCGGGAAAATCGTCGAGCACGGTCGACTTGCACAGCCCATAGACGGCGGTGGTCTCCTCGTTGACGAAATGAAGCGAATAAGGCTCGCGCTCGGGATTGCGCGAACTCGCCGAATGGATGTGCCCGACGATGTCGAGTTGGCACAGCTTTTCGTAGAGCGGATACCAATAGCGATCGCCCATCGGCGGTGCTTTCCTGCCGCCGTTTTCGAATGGATCGGGATTGATCAGGCAGCCGCGGAAACCGTGACTCCTGACACAGCGCTCCAGCTCCGGGAGCGCCTCTTCGATGGGGCTGTCCCCGGTCTGGGGCAGGCCCGCGACGCCCACGAACTTGTCGGGATAAAGTGCGCATTCCTGGGCGATGATGTCGTTGACCAGCCCGATATACCAATGCACCAGCTTCTTCGGCTCTTCCGAATGCATGAGTTGGAAAGGCCGCGGCGACAGCAACTGCATATCGACACCGGCACGGGCGAGGCATTCGAGATGGCCGTAAGGTGCCATTTCGCACCTGGTGAAGGCGCGCTCGAGATCTTCCGCGGTGACCGGCGGCGGCGAGCGACCGTGGGCGCCGCGATGGGACAGCAGTCCAGCTTTATAGACGGCTAATTGTGGCGGCACCGCCATGTGTGCATGGCAGTCGACGATTTTCATTGAATCCTCCCGTAGCCGCAGCCGCAGCTCTATTGGGAGGAAAGATAGATGTGGGAAATACGCTTGTCAATATTTCCTACTAATTGATAATTATTTATCCGAACTCTGGCTTTCATGCTTTTGATTGAGGACGCCGGCACTAAATTTCACGCGCTCTACAATGGCTTCGATCTGCCCTGCTCCCAGCGTTGACTTCGGAATGGTGAAGCTAAAGCTGCCAAGTACCGCACCGCGGGAGTCGAAAATGGGAGCTGCGACGGCAGCCACGCCACTGCGCAGTTCGCCGTCGGACACACAAACGCCATCGTTACGGATCGGCCGCAGGGCACCCTGCAGGTCGGAGAAATCCGGTCCCATTCCAATCGCCGTGAATTCCTCGCGATTGGCGAAAAACAAGCGCTCCAGCCGATGCCTCGGAAGAAAGGCTTGAATGGCGTGAGCGTTCGCTCCTCGCACCAATTGCATGATTTGGCCTCGCTTGAAATAATGGCGCGAATCCTTCAGCGATTTGCTGCGATAAATGCACACGAAGCCCTCGCGGAACACGCGCGATATCAGCGCCGCTCCATCGAACTGCCGCACCATTTCTTCAGCCAATGGGCCACCGATAACAATCAGTGGGTCCGACATCCGGAGCCGGTATTCCAGTAAAGATACCTTCGGACCGAGCGTGTAACCGTCATCGACCGTCGACACGAGATAACCTCGGTTCGAGAGGGTCCTGAGGTACCGGTACAGCGTCGATCGAGACATGTTGAGCTGGCTGGCAATCTCCTCCGGCGTCCAGTGAAGCTGGTCCGACTCGTATAGATCCAGGATGGAAAGCATTTTATCGAGACTGCTTTCAGCCATTAATAAGTCCCATTATTTGCAATTTTTCAATATAATAAATTTCATACACTCAATCAATATCCGCAACCACAATTTATCTGACGTGCCCCCCCAACTTGCCCCGTTATAAATAGACTCTGTTCCAGTTTTGCCCCTGCCTGGGGCGCGTTGCGAACTCAGTCGGTGTGAGCCCGTTGAGGCTCGTGTGCGGTCGGTTTGGTGTTGTAGTCGATCCTCCATGCTTCGATGATCTGCCGGGCCTCATTGAGGTTGGTGAACAAGGTCTCGTTGAGGCACTCGTCGCGCAGCTTGCCGTTGAAGCTCTCGACGAAGCCATTCTGCATCGGTTTGCCTGGCGCGATATAGTGCCATTCGATGTCGCGCTCCTCCTGCTAGGCCAGTATCGCGTTCGAGGTGAACTCGGTACCATTGTCGCTGACGATCATGCGCGGGCAGCCTCGGCTTTCAACGATGCAGTTGAGTTCACGCGCAACATGTGAATCGGCACCGGACTGTGCCGCTTGAAGTAACGTTGGTAACGCGCCGGGGTGCCAAAGGGAACCTGCGTCGGGGGGGGGGGGGGGG
>JAQSCR010000135.1:0-960 GCA_029945495.1 Pseudolabrys sp.
ATGCCGTGCAATACAAGCATGTCATTGCCACCAGGGATTAGCACGGCACCGATACCCATAAACATACCACCCACAATGTTTCGGAGCCAATCCAGCGATGGGCGCCATGCAAGATGAAAACTCCGTCGCTGCAGTGTCGATATAACCATTCCGCCAAGAAAGGCGGCAAATAAGGTCCACCGGATCGGCCAGGGCCAATCGTTAATGGAAAAAAGCCTTTCGATGCTTTGCTGGAGCGTCCCCGTATAACTCCATGACCCATATATTAAATAGAGCAGCGCATTGCTCAACCCCATCAGAGCCGCCGCAGTTGAAAGGCGGTAACGTTCCACAAATAGAAGGTTCGTGAAACTCACACCCCGGGGGCGCGTGATCCATAAGCGCCTTGCCTCGTAGAGACACCAAAGAGTGAGCCCCCCTTCTATCGCGAGCGAAAGCGGCAGTCGAAACAGTGAGTTAAAGTGAATCGACGATGGCAGCGGGACATCACCTGATTGTGCGAAAGTCATGAGAACCGCCACACCCGAGCAGAAACCAGCAAGAGAACCCAGCATGCGGAGTTTTCCATCGGCAAGCTGATTGAGCGTGGAGAATGCGCAGCCACCATTTATCGCTGCCCCAATGCCGTAAATAGCACCGCCAACGAGGGTGAGCGCTGAGAGCGGCCATCCGATCTGACCGTCGTCCACTTCCGGCGCCAGCCACATAAATGGTATGGTGATCGCAAGGACCCATATTATCGACTTGACGAAGCTCATCAGGATGTGGCCACGACCGGTACTCACGAGTTCGGCGACGGCGCGAACCGTGCAAATGCTGGCGCGGTGCGAAGAAAACCCGAGGGCTGCGGCGAGCACGACGGAAAGCAACATAATTACCATGCGGCCTCCCAAGACACACTGCCAACTACTTCTTTTGCGTGGCCAGCATCAAGCTTTGGCCAACGCTGAACGTGAGCCT
>JAQSCR010000135.1:970-4022 GCA_029945495.1 Pseudolabrys sp.
CCTTCGCCAAATCCATCAAACAGAGTTCGGCCAAACTAAAAACTCACTTTCATCGACCAAGAGTCGGCCGTTGCATCACTCCATAAACCAACCATGGCTGACAACGAGCGACTGGCCCGTAAGCGCTTTCGTCTTGGCGCCGGCAAAATAAAGCACTGCCGCCGCGACGTCCTCTACCGTAGTGAATTCGCCATCGACAGTTTCCTTCAACATGACGTTTTTTACGACGTCAGCCTCGCTGATACCCAATTCCTTGGCCTGCTCCGGAATTTGCTTATCGACCAGCGGGGTCCGGACAAAGCCGGGACATACGACATTTGAACGCACGTTATGTTTCGCACCCTCTTTTGCGACCACCCTGGAAAGCCCGAGAATGCCGTGCTTCGCGGTCACATAGGCGGCCTTCAAGGGGGAAGCCTCCTTCGAATGGACCGACCCTATGTAAACGACCGAGCCAGAATTGGTCGCATACATGTGTTTAAGGCAAGCCTTTGTGGTTAGGAACGCACCGTCGAGATGCACGGCAAGCATCTTTTTCCACTCGGCGAAGGGAAACGACTCAATGGGATGGACGATCTGGATTCCGGCGTTGCTGACGAGAATGTCAATGCGGCCGTAGGCAGAATGAACTGAATCCACGCCCGCGTTTACCGCGGCCTCGTCGCTCACGTCCATAGCCACACCCATGGCGATCCCGCCGGCGGCGATAATATCCGCGGCGGCCGCTTCGGCCGCCTCTTTCCTCATCTCAGCGATGGCCACCTTGGCTCCTTCTCGGGCGAAAGCATGCGCAATCTCTTTCCCTATTCCGCTCGCGGCGCCTGTGATGAGGGCGACTTTGTCTTGAAAACTATTCATGATGAAACTCTCTGTTGGTAGCGGTTCAAATGGCGAGGTAATCGTGGACAACTTCGCCAAGACTAGCTTGAGATCGGCGATCAGATGGACGCCTGAAATCACCTCAAGAACGGGAAGATCGGTCAGCGGCGCCGAAGCATGAAGCCGCAACTCTAAAGCTGCGGGTCCAGTCCATGCGCCTCTTAATGTTACGGGATCGGTGCGGTATGTGACGATCAAATGCTCTCGGCTCGCAAAGCGATACGGATCGCGCGGATACGAAGGGCTGACGAACGGCATCGCGAAGGAATTCGCGGTCACGGCAGTGACATCCATCGGATTCACCCCGGTCACGCAGATTTCTTGACCACCGGGTCGTGCGGTTTAGGGCTTTTGGTGGGTCGGACAGGCGAGCGATCGGTATCGTCTGATCTTGGTTTAGCGATTGTCGGGTCTCTGCCGAGTAAAATATTGTGCATGACGTCGAAAACGCGCACACCATCCTCATTCAATTTCGGCGCCAACCATGGCGCCGCTGCGAGCGTGGCAGTTGCGTCGGAAATCCCTTGTTGCCAGCGGGCACTCATTGTACCTCGGCTGAACTCATAGTCCTTCGCCGCGCCTTGTGGTGCGAACGGACGATAAATGAGCTGGACGATATCCATTTCGGTGACGCAGCCGAAAGCGTGAAGCCTCTTAGCCTGTTCCGTCCTCATGATCTCCGCTGGCAACAGCTTCTCTAACTCGTTGATTGCATGACGCACGTCATGTTTTTTCTGGAAGGCGTCTGTGTTGACCCTGGTCCGGCTCGAATAGCGAATATCGGTTTCCCGCTCGCTGACCTCTTCTAGATTCTCGGGGAGCTTTCCAAAAGCTTGAAACACATCAACCTGAAAGCTCAGTCGGCTGCGGCGGGGATAATAGTCCAGCACATATTGCAACGGCGTATTCGAGACCAGCCCGCCATCCCAGTAGTGTTCGCCATCGATCTCCACCGGAGGAAAGCCTGGCGGCAGAGCGCCGCTCGCCATGACATGCTCCGGACGAATAGTGATTTCACCGCTGTCGAAATAGGCAAAGTTACCCGTGCGGACATTGACCGCCCCAACGCTGAAACGCATCTCATTTGCATGGTTGATGCGGTCGAAGTCGACCAGTTGTTCCAGCGAGGATTTGAGTGCGTTGGTGTTGTAGTAACTGGTGGCTTTGGCCACCGAAAATAGGCTTTGAACGCCATGAGGGGCGAAGAAGCCGGGCTGGCCAAACATCAATGCGGAAAACGCACTGGCCTTTTGCTGCCAGATCGCGAGCGGACCAGTCATGCCATTGGGCCAAAACGCGGTGGGCGCGGAAATTTTCTCCCAGAACTCACGTAAGCGAGCAACGCGGGTTTCCGGCGCATTGCCGGCAATAATCGCCGCGTTGATTGCACCGATCGAGATACCGGCCACCCAATCGGGCAGATACTCGGAAGAGGCAAGTGCTTCGTAAACGCCGGCCTGATAGCTACCGAGCGCTCCGCCACCCTGCAGAACCAAAGCAATCGTCTTGTCATAAGAAGCCGGGCGCGCCGGGGTCTTGCGATCAGTCATTCGAGGCGCTCCCAAAGCGCGAGTCTTTATTACTAATACCGGCGCTTTTCATTTTCAGTAGACCTTTTGACATATCCGGCCGAAGGGGCGCGTCCCTAACCAAGTTGTCATTCGAAGGACCATGAGCCGCACAGAATCTTTGCGATCGGCAAACCGCCGCGTCCCGCGCTCGCGCCGACAAGTAGACGTGAAACGGCCGCGAGGTCATCATTGAAGGCTGTAGCGGCCACCTACGATCGCCGACTTGGGGTCCTTACTAGTAGGCGAGTCGACATTGACGTTGCCGACGACAAAGTCCGGCCCGGTCGGCAGGGCATATAGGCTCCCAGCGATCACCGTAATGCTGGCGATCATAGCCACGACCACGATCTTGACGTGGGTCATGCGGTCAGCGGCAATGAGCGAGTAATTCATGATCGGCTCCCGATTTATTCACCCATGACTTCGCGACACGGGCAGCCGTAGTTACCCCTACTCTCATCACTTTGACGTGAATGATGAACCCGTAACCTTTCAGTGCAAATGCGCGAATTCAGCAACAACGGACCAGAATTAAGAGAAGGAAAAGCCAATGCTAACTTTTCAACTCGTTGGATCGGTGTTTCTCATACTGTTCCTCGGTG
>JAQSCR010000136.1 GCA_029945495.1 Pseudolabrys sp.
CGGCGTCAATGGCGGCGGCAGCGCGGCGCTCAATCGCTTCATCTACCAGACCGAAGATGGCGAGAAGACACCGGCGATGGTCAGCAAGGTCGCCGACGTCAGGATCGTCAAAGGTCAACATGTCCGGCTGGAGACGCCGGGCGGCGGCGGCTTCGGCGATCCATTGACGCGCGACGTGGCGCGCGTCGGCCGGGACGTGCGCCTCGGTTATGTGTCGCGCGAGGCGGCGCGGCGCGATTACCGCGTCGCGGTCGGCGAGAACGGCGCGGTCGATGCGGCCGCGACGGCGAAATTGCGAAGCGAGGCGTGAGAGATGACGTTTTCTGAGAGTAGCGTGCTTGGTGTCGATGTCGGCGGCACTTTCACCGATTTGTTGCTGTTCGACGCGGCGACCAAGGCGTTCCGTGTCGCCAAGGTGCCGTCGCAGCGCGGCGATGAATCGGCCGGCTTCATGGCGGGTATCGCTGCGGTCAGCCTCGGCGGTACTATCGGCTCCATCGTCCATGGCACGACCGTCGGCACCAATTCATTGTTGGAGCGGCGCGGCTCCAAGATCGGCGTCATTACGACGCGCGGCTTCCGCGACGTCTTGGAAATGCGCCGCCGCGACCGCCGCCAGACCTGGGGGTTGTGGGGCGATTTCACGCCGATCGTCGACCGCGATTTCCGCCTCGAAGTCGACGAGCGCACATTGGCCGACGGCACGATCCGTACCGCCGTCGATGAAGCTGCCGTGCGCGCGGCGGCCAAGGCCCTGCGCGCGCAGGGCGCGGAGGCGCTGGCGATCATCTTCATCAATGCCTACGCCAATGCCGAGAACGAACGGAAGGCGTTGGCTGCCGCCCGGGAAGTCTGGGACAATGAGTTCGTCACGGCCTCGCATCAGGTGCTGCCGGAAATCCGCGAATTCGAGCGCTCCTCGACGACCGCACTGAACAGCTACCTGCAGCCGGTCGTGAGCACCTATCTCGGCAAGCTGGAACAGGCGCTGACCACGCTGCCGTTCCACGGCCAGTTCTACATCGTGCAGTCGAACGGCGGCGTGATGTCGACGGCGACCGCGCGCCGCTTTCCGGTGCGCACCGCGCTGTCGGGCCCGGCTGCGGGCGTCATCGCGGCGGCGAGCATTGCGCGCCAGGCGGGCTATCAGAACGCCATCACCTGCGATCTCGGCGGCACCTCGTTCGATGTTTCCGTCATCGTCGGCGGCAAGGCCTCGCTGTCGGCGCAGACCACCATCGATTTCGGCATGGTCATTCGCACGCCGATGATCGAGATCACCACCATCGGCGCCGGCGGCGGCTCGATCGCCTCGGTCGATCGCGGCGGGCTGTTGCAGGTCGGCCCGGAAAGCGCCGGCTCGATGCCGGGCCCGGCGTGCTACGGGCAGGGCAACGAGCGCCCGACATTGACCGATGCGCATGTCGTGATGGGCCGCATCAACGCCGACAAGCCGATCGGCGGCAAACTGGCGCGGCTCGACGTCGAAGCCTCCAAGCGCGCCATCGTCAAACATGTCGGTGAGCCGCTCGGCCTCGGCGTCATGCAGGCGGCGGAGGCGATCGTGCGCGTCGCCGATGCGCGCATGGCCGGCGCCATCCGGCTAGTGTCGATCGAGCGCGGCCACGATCCGGCAAAATTCTGCGGCGTGCCGTTCGGCGGCGGTGGCGCGCTGCATATCGGCGCCATCGTCAAGGAGATCGGTCTGGAAAACGCACTGGTGCCGCGCTTTCCCGGCGTCACCTCGGCGCTCGGCTGCGTCATCGCCGATTTGCGCCACGACCAGGTGCAGACGCTCAATTTGCCGCTCGATGGCGTCGACATCGCAGCGCTCGACCGCCGCATGGTGGCGGCAGGCGAAGAGGTGCGCAGCGTCGTCGCCGCCGCTTCCGGGATGATCGAGCGCATCGATCTCAGTTTCGAGTTCGACATGCATTATGTCGGCCAGACCCACACCGTCGCCGTCGCGGTGCCGGTGACGATTGAAAACGGCACGACCGGCATTACCGCCGCCGCGCTCAAGACGGCGTTCGAGGCGGCTTACGCGGCTTCGTTCAGCCGCTCGCTGGCGGGCCTGCCGGCGCGCATCGTGTCGCTGCGCAGCGCGGCGATCGGCCGTCGTCCGGCGCTCGATCTGTCGGCCTTTGCGCCGGGGCTGGAAGCCTCGGTTGAAAAGGCACGCAAGGGGAGCCGCAAAGTGTGGATCGAAGGCGCATGGCGCGACACCGCGATCTGGTCGCGGCTCGATTTGCCGGCAGGCGCCGTCGTCGAAGCGCCGGCGATCCTCGAGCAGCCCGACGCCACCATCTACATCGATCCCGGCCTGCGCGGTCGCGTCGATGCGCTCGGCAATCTCATCGTCGAACGGGCCGTGCCAGGAATAGCGCCATGATAGCGTCATCCGCTCTGCTGCTGCTCGACCTGCAAAACGATTTTTTGCATCCGAAAGGCGCCTACGGCCGAGCCGGGCAGACGAGCCCGGAGATCGCCGCGGTTCCCAGCAGCCTCAAGCCGATTGTCGATCTGGTGCGTGCCCGCGACGGCCTGATCGGCGCGACTTTGTTCACTCTGGTCGTCGGCAAAGGCGGCGAGCCGATCGTCTCGCCGCACTTGAAAAAGCTGCGGCCGTTTCTCGCCAAAGGCGATTTCGTCTCCGGCTCATGGGGCCAGGCGCTGGTCGATGAATTGGCGCCGGCGGATTTCACCGTCGAGAAGATTGCCTATTCGGCGTTCTACATGTCGCGGCTGGAATGGATGCTGCGGCATTACGATATCAAGACGTTGTACTGCGCCGGCATAGTTACCAATGGCGGCGTCGCTTCCACCGTGCGCGACGCCCATGTCCGCGGTTTCGAATGCGTGGTGCTGGAAGACGGTTGCGCCGCCTTTTCGCAAGACGTTCATCGCGCTGCCATTGAGGGGTTGCGGCCGGTCGCCAGGATCGCGACCATCGCCGAGGCGATGCGAGATTTCGCGCCATGACCAGCGTCGGACCCGCAGACGGCGTCAAGCTCGACCTGCAGGTTCCGCTTCTGATCATCGGCGCCGGCGCCGCGGGCCTGTGCGCGGCGTTGGCGGCGAACGAGGCCGGTATCGAGCCGTTGGTGATCGAGCGCGGCAAGGTGCCGTCGGGTTCGACCGCGTTGTCGGCCGGCCTGATTCCTGCCGCGGGCACGCGCTTCCAGCGCGCCAAAGACATCGAAGACGGCGCGGAATTATTTGCCGCCGACATCCAGCGCAAGGCGCATGGCGGAGCCGATAGCGCGGTTGTCGCCGCGGTGACTCAAGGTTCGGCGGCGACGGTCGAATGGCTGGCGGATCGCTACAGTCTGCCCTTCGAGGTCATCGACAATTTCAACTATCCCGGCCATTCGGCCATGCGCATGCACGGCCTGCCGAGTCGCAGCGGCCAGGAATTGATCGACAGGCTGCGCAGCGCCGCTGAGGCCGGCGGCATTTCCGTCGTCACCGAGCGCGTCGCCGATCGGCTGCTGGTGGATGCCGATGGCGTCATTTGCGGCGTCGAGATCATGGCGGGCGACGGCCATCGTGAGTATATCGGCTGCGGCGCATTGATCCTCGCCTGCAACGGTTACGGCGGCAATCCCGATCTGGTGCGCCGTTACATTCCGGAAATGGCCAACGCGCTTTATTTCGGCCATCCCGGCAATCGCGGCGATGCCGTGCTGTGGGGCGGCGCGCTTGGCGCGCAGCTGAAAGATCTCGGCGCCTATCAGGGCCACGGCTCGGTGGCGACGCCGCACAATATTCTGATCAGCTGGGCGACGATCATGCAGGGCGGCTTTCAGGTCAATCGCGACGGCGTCCGCTTCTGCGACGAATCGCAGGGCTATTCCGAACAGGCCGCGCAAGTGCTGCGCCAGCCCGATGGCATCGCCTGGACGGTGTTCGACGCGTGCATCGCCGACATCGCGCGCCAGTTCGTGGACTATCGCGCGGCCGAGCGGACGGGCGCGATTGTGAGCGCGGACAGCATGCAAGCGCTCGCCACG
>JAQSCR010000137.1 GCA_029945495.1 Pseudolabrys sp.
GCAACTCAACGAAAAGCCTACCCCGCAGCCGGTTGGCACCGAGGTCCTGCTCAAGGTCAAAGCCGCCGGCGTCTGCCATAGCGATCTGCACATCTGGGATGGCTATTACGAGCTGGGCGGCGGCAAGCGCCTGCAATTGCTTGAGCGCGGCATCAAGCTGCCGCTCACCATGGGTCACGAGAATGTCGGCGAAGTGGTCGCGGTCGGCCCCGACGCGAAAGGCGTCAAGGTCGGCGACGTCCGCCTCGCCAATCCGTGGATCGGCTGCGGCCAATGCATGGTGTGCCGCCGTGGCGAAGAGAATTTGTGCAAAACGCCGCGCAATCTCGGCGTCTTCGCCGATGGCGGCTATGCCAGCCATGTGATGGTGCCGCACCCGCGCCATCTGTTCGACATCGGCACGTTGACGCCGGTGCAGGCCGCGCCGCTGGCCTGTTCGGGCATCACCGCCTTCAGCGCGCTCAAGAAAGTCGGGCCGGTCATCAAGGATGAGCCGGTGGTTATCATGGGCGCCGGCGGCCTCGGCCTGATGGCGATTGCCTTGCATAGAGCGATGGGCGGCAAGAGCGTGGTGATGGTCGACATCGATCCGGCCAAGCGCGAGGCGGCGCTCAAGGCAGGCGCGATTGCCGCGATCGACGGCCGTGCCGCCGATGCCGCCAAGCAGATCCAGGCGGCGACCAATGGCGGCGCCTGGTCGGTGATCGACTTCGTCGGTTCCTCCGACACCGTCAAGCTCGCCATCGATGGGCTGGTGGTGAAGGGCGGCAAGGTGATCATCGTCGGGCTGTTCGGCGGTGACATCACGGTGTCGACGCCGTTCTTCCCGATGCGCGCCATGACCATTCAGGGCTCCTATGTCGGCTCGCTGCCGGAGATGAAGGAACTGCTCGAGCTGGTCAGCCGCACGGGCGTGCCGCCGGTGCCGCTGCGCGAGCGCCCGCTCGACGAGGTCAACGAGGCGCTCAACGATCTGCGCGCCGGCAAGGTGATTGGCCGCGTCGTGCTGACGACCGTCTAATCCCTCGCTCTGGCGGGGGAGGAATAAGAAGGAAGCAAACAATGGACGGCACCGAACTGCGCGCCATGCAGGCGCCGATCAAGGAACGCTACAAGAGCGATCCGGGCGCGGCGATGATCACCCTGAAGGCGAAGGGCACGCTCGACGCGCCCGGCATCGCCTGCAAGCTGGAAACCGGCCGCGCGATGGCCATTGCCGGCCTGCATCCGGCGACCGGCGGCTCCGGCATGGAGCTCTGCTCCGGCGACATGTTGCTGGAGGCACTGGTCGCCTGCGCCGGCGTCACCGTGAAAGCGGTCGCTACCGCGCTCGACATTCAGTTGCGCGCCGGCGTCGTGTCGGCGGAAGGCGATCTCGATTTCCGCGGCACGCTTGGCGTCGCCAAGGATGCGCCGGTCGGCTTCGCGCAGATACGCCTGCGTTTTGACCTCGACACCGATGCCGTCCAGGACAGACTCGACCAGTTACTCAAGCTGACCGAGCGCTATTGCGTGGTTTATCAGACCATCAAAAGCGGCCCGCCGGTGGATGTCGCCATGAAGCGGATTTGAGAATGTCGTCCCCGCGAAGGCGGGGACCCATAAATTGAGACCCATCGATAGTACGCGGCGTATGGGTCCCCGCTTTCGCGGGGACGACAGTTTTGGACTGCTCCTCAGAGTATCTAAATGTCCCCCGAACTCTATTTCGTCGTCACCTTGATCGTGCGTATGGCCGTCACAGCCGCCTTCCTGTTGGCGGCGACGGTGACCGCGGAGCGTGCCGGCCCGCTAGTCGGCGGCCTGGTGGCGACGCTGCCGATCAGCGCCGGTCCGGTTTACATCTTTCTCGCACTCGATCACGGCGCCCACTTCATCGGCGAAAGCGCGCTCGGCAGCCTGGGGAGCAACGGCATCAACATCGTGTTCGCGTTGACTTATGCGCTGCTGGCGCAGAAGCGCTCGCTCGCCGTCAGCCTGTCCGGCGCCTTTGCCGTTTGGATCGTGTTCAGCTGGCTCACCAGGTTCGTGCTCTGGAACTTGCCGGCCGCAATCGTCTTCAACGTCGTGGCACTGGCGCTGGCGCTCTGGCTGTCCGCGTCGCTGCGCCATGTCAGGTCGCCGCAGGTGAAAGCGCGCTGGCACGATCTCGTCATGCGCGCCGCCATGGTGGCGCTGCTGGTCGGCATCGTGGTGACCTTGAGCTATCACATCGGCCCGACGGCGAGCGGCAATCTGGCGGTGTTTCCGATAGTCCTGACCAGCATCATTCTCATCCTGCACCGTCGCGTCGGCGGGCCGGCGACGGCGGCGGTGATGGCCAATGCGGTAATCGGTCTCGGCGGCTTCGGCGTCGCCTGCATGACATTGAACCTGACCGCGGATGCGCTCGGCGCGGTATTGGCCTTGGGCCTGACACTCGCCGTCTCGGTCGGCTGCAATCTGCTGGTGTTCCTCGTCCGCCATCGTCTGGTCCCGGCATGAGCGCGCTGCTTGCCGATCCGATGTTCTGGTATGGGCTGGCGCTCAAGATCGCGATCACCGTCAGCATCACGGTGGCGGCCTCGGTGGTGGTCGAACGCAGCGGGCCTTTCATTGGCGCGCTGATCGCATCGCTGCCGACCGCCGGCGGCGCCGCTCTGATCATCCTGGCGATGGAGCACTCGCCGGCCTTCATCGCGCAGAGCATGATCGGCAGCATGGTGGTCGACGCCGTCTGCGCGGTTTACGCACTGACCTACGCCGTGTTGGCGCAGCGGCATGGCTTGCTGCTCAGCCTCGGCGGCGCACTCTTGGTCTGGTTTGCCGGCGCGTTAGGCTCGCGGCTAATCGACTGGAGCGCGGACACGGCGCTTGTGTTCGACATTGTCGTATTTTCCGTCACCACATTCGCCGCCGCGCGCTTCCTCGGCGACGGCAAGATCAAGCCGCGCGTGCAACTGACCCCGCGCGACCTCGTCTGGCGCGCCGGGGTGGTGACCTTGTGCGTGCTCATCGTCACAGGCTTGAGTTCGTCGATCGGCTCGTATTTCTCGGGTGTTTTCGCCTTCTTCCCGGTGGCGATGAGTTCGTTTTTCATCATTCTTCACTTGCGCGTCGGCGGGCCGGCGGCGGCCAGCGTCGCCGCGCATGTGCAGGCGCCTTTGGCCGGGCTGTTTATCGGCCTTTACGCCGTGCACCATCTGGCAGAGGTCATCGGCGTCTGGTGGTCGTATGGCGTCGGCCTCGCCATCGGCCTTTCATGGAATGGAGCGCTGTGGCTGTGGCGGCGTCGGCGAGCGTAGTGCTATTTCTTTTCGGTCTCGCGCAGTTTTGCCTTCAGCGTATAGATCGCTTCCATCGCCTCGCGCGGCGACATCTCATCGGGATTGAGCGCAGCGACGGCAGCGATGACCAGATCATCGGTCGCGTTTTGCGGAACCTGCGCCTTGTACGGCGTGGCGAACAGCGGCAGGTCCTCGAAGCCCTTGGGCGCGGCGCGGTCTTCCTGTTCGAGCTTGGCCAGCACCAGCCGCGCGCGCTCGATCACGCTTCCCGGCAGCCCGGCGAGCTTGGCCACCTGGATGCCGTAGGAGCGGTCGGCAGCGCCGGGTGCTACTTCGTGCAGGAAGACAACGTCGCCCTTCCACTCCTTCACCTTGACGGTGACATTGTGCAGGCGGTTGAGCCGGGCCGACAGCGCGGTCAGTTCGTGGAAATGCGTGGCGAACAGCGCGCGGCATTTATTGATGTCGTGCAGATGCTCGACCGTCGCCCAGGCAATCGACAGGCCGTCGAAAGTCGCGGTGCCGCGGCCGATCTCGTCGAGGATCACCAGCGAACGCGGGCCGGCCTGATTGAGGATTGCCGCGGTCTCGACCATCTCGACCATGAAGGTCGAGCGGCCGCGCGCCAGATCGTCGGCGGCCCCGACCCGGCTGAACAGCCGGTCGACCACGCCGATCCGGGCGGCGTCGGCCGGCACGAAGGAGCCC
>JAQSCR010000138.1 GCA_029945495.1 Pseudolabrys sp.
CATCACATCGGGCCGCGACTTGATCCGGTGCAACTGATCACGACCAGGCCAATACGGCTTCGGCCAGTTGGTGCCCTGGTACTGCGCGTCGGCGCCGGCGTGCAGCGTCCAATACGGATTGGCGAGATGCGGCCGCGCCAGACAGACCAGATCGGCGCGCCCGGCCATCAGGATCGAATTGACGTGATCCGGCTCATAGATGTTGCCGACCGCGAGCGTCGCGACATTGGCCTCATTGCGGATGCGATCCGAGAACGGCGTCTGGAACATGCGGCCATACACCGGCTTGGCCTCGAGCGAGGTCTGACCGGCCGAGACGTCGACGAGATCGACGCCGGCGTCGCGCAGCATTTGCGAGATGGCGACGGCTTCCTGCGGCGTCACGCCGCCGTCGCCGACCCAGTCATTGGCCGAGATGCGCACCGAGATCGGCTTGGCGTCGGGCCAGACCTGGCGCACGGCGCGGAAGACCTCGAGCGGGAAGCGCATCCGGTTTTTCAGGCTGCCGCCATATTCATCGGTGCGCTTGTTGGTCAAAGGCGTGATGAAGGCCGACATCAGATAGCCGTGCGCGTAATGCAGCTCCAGCCAGTCGAAGCCGGCGCGGTCGCCCGCCTGAGCGGCACGGACGAACTGATCGCGCACCTCGTCCATATCCTTGCGCGTGAGAGCGCGCGGCGTCTGGTTGTCCGGGCTCCACGCCACGGGAGAAGCCGAGACGATCGGCCAATTGCCGGACTTGAGCGGCGCGTCGGAGGTTTCCCAGCCGAGCTGGGTCGAGCCCTTCGGGCCGGAATGGCCAAGCTGCAGCGCCACCTTGGCGTCGGTCTCGGCGTGGATGAAATCGACAATGCGCTTCCACGCCTTTTCCTGCGTTTCATTATAGAGCCCGGTGCAGCCCGGCGTAATGCGGCCTTCCGGCGAGATGCAGGTCATCTCGGTGAACACCAGCCCGGCGCCGCCTTTGGCGCGCTCGGCGTAATGCACGAAATGCCAGTCGTCCGGCACGCCATCGGTGGCGCGGTACTGCGCCATCGGCGACACGACGACGCGGTTCTTCAACTCAAGCCCACGCACGCGCAACGGCACGAACATCGGCCGCCGCGCCTCCTTGGGCGCTACGCCGGTCGCCTTGCCCTCGAACCACATTTCGGCGCCGGCCAGCCAGTCGCGGTCGCGCGCGCGCAGGTTCTCGTGGCTGATGCGCTGCGAGCGGGTCAGCAGCGAATAGTTGAACTGCACCGGATCGAGATGCAGATAGCGCTCGACCTCCTCGAACCATTCGATCGAATTGCGCGCGGCGTTCTGCAGGCGCAGCACTTCGAGCCGGCGCTCGTCCTCGTAGCGGGCGAAAGCGCCGGCCATGGTCGGTTCGCTGTCGAGATAATTGGCGAGCGCGATGGCGCTTTCCAGCGCCAGCTTCGAGCCGGAGCCGATCGAGAAATGCGCGGTCGCCGCCGCATCGCCGAGCAGCACGACATTGCCGGTTGACCAGCGTTCGCACAAAACGCGATTGAAATTGAGCCAGGCCGAGCCGCGCAGATGCTTGGCGTTCGACATCAGCGCATTGCCGTTGAGGTATTGCGCGAAAATCTTTTCGCAGGCGCGCAGCGCTTCGTCACCCTCCATGCGATCGAAGCCGGCCTTGCGCCAGGTCGCTTCCGAGCATTCGACGATGAAGGTCGCGGTGTCGGCGTCGAATTGATAGGCGTGCGCCCAGATCCAGCCGTGCTCGGTTTCCTCGAAGATGAAGGTGAAGGCCTTGTCGAATTTCTGGTGGGTGCCGAGCCAGATATATTTGCAGGCGCGCACATCGATGTCGGGCTTGAACACGTCGGCATGCGCGGCGCGGACGCGCGAATTGACGCCGTCGGCACCGACGATCAGGTCGTAGTCCTTATAGGCATCGAGGTCCTGCGCTTCGGTCTCGAAGCGCAGATCGACGCCGAGCGAGCGGGCGCGCTCCTGCAGCACGTTCAACAGCCGCTGACGGCCGATGCCGGAAAAACCGTGGCCGCTGGAGCGCTCGACCTTGCCGCGGTAATGCACCGCGACGTCGTCCCAATAGACGAAGGAATTGCGGATCGCCTTGGCGCTCTCGAGATCGTTGGCGTCGAGATTGGCGAGCGTGTCCTCGGACAGCACCACGCCCCAGCCGAAGGTATCGTCCGGGCGGTTGCGCTCGATGACGACGACCTCGTGCGCCGGGTTGCGCAGCTTCAGCGAGATCGCGAAATACAGGCCGCCCGGGCCGCCGCCCAGAATCGCCGTACGCATTGCCGCACGCATTGCCGCACGCATCGGCCGGCTCCATCGTCAGTGGTCAGAGGGCCAGTGTGCGTAACTCGAGCGATATTAGCAACATAAATATTTTAGGTTTAAAGTAATTACCCACCGGCCTGGGAAGCTGGGCACAGCCCCGCAGGCGGCGCGGTTACCCTATTCGCAAGTCCGGGTTGCCCGGGAACGCCGGCGGTGCGATGAATTTAACAATAGTCAATCGTGCGTTTCGGGTGTTTGCGGCATGAAAGTCATCATCATCGGCGGCGGCGTCGGCGGATTGACCACCGCGCTGATGCTGCGCGCCCGCGGCATCGACTGCGAAGTGTTCGAGCAATCCGACAGCATCCGTGAACTCGGCGTCGGCATCAACACGCTGCCGCATGCGATCCGCGAACTCAAAGAGCTTGGCCTCTTGGAGCGTCTCGACGCCGTCGCCATCCGCACCCATGAACTGTTCTACGCCAACCGTTTCGGCCAGACCGTCTGGCACGAATTGCGCGGCACGGACGCCGGCTTCGACGTGCCGCAATTCTCGATCCATCGCGGCCGCCTGCAGGGCGTCATCTACCAGGCGGCGCGCGCCCGTCTCGGCGAAGGCAAGATCCACACCGGCCACCGGCTCGGCGCCTTCACGCAAAGCGAAGGCGGCGTCTCGGCCTATTTCTTCGACCGCGCCGGCAGCCACATCAAGACCGTACGCGGCGACGTGCTGATCGGCGCCGACGGCATTCATTCGTTCGTGCGCGAGGCGCTGTTTCCGAACGAAGGCCCGGCTCTGTGGAACGGCACGATGCTGTGGCGCGGCGCCGTCGACTGGCCGCAATTCATGACCGGCCGCTCGATGATCATCGCCGGCGGCATGGAAGCAAAGTTCGTGCTCTATCCGATCGCCGCGGGCTCGGCACCCGACCGCCGCCTGACCAACTGGGCGGTGATGGCGAAAGTTTCCGACGGCGGCACGCCGCCGCGCAAGGAAGACTGGTCGCGGCCGGGACGCTGGGACGACCTGCGGCCTTATGTCGAGAAGTTCAAGCTGCCTTATGTCGATGTGTCGCATCTGATCGAGGCCACCGGTGAGTTCTGGGAATATCCGTTGTGCGACCGTGAGCCTTTGCCGCGCTGGTCGCATGGCCGCGTCACTTTGCTCGGCGACGCCGCGCATCCGATGTATCCGGTCGGCTCGAACGGCGCGTCGCAAGCGATCCTCGATGCGCGCTGCCTCGCCGACCGCCTGGTGTCCGCCGACAATGCGATGCACGCGCTGTGGCTTTACGACCAGGAACGCCTGCCGATGACGGCGCAGATCGTGAAGATGAACCGCAAGGGCGGGCCGGAAGGCGTCATCGACGCCATCGAGCGCTTAGCGCCCGATGGCTTCAGCAATATCGACGACGTCTTGAGCCACGACCAGCGCATGGCGATCGTGCGCGGCTATGCCTCGACCGCCGGCTTCGTGCCGAGCCAGGTGAATAAAGGGCGAGCGGCGTAGTTTTCTTTCTTCCCTCTCCCCTTGTGGGAGAGGGTTAGAAGAAGCGCAGACGCGATTCATCGCCCGTATTGTTTGTGAAGGCGCCGGGAACGCCCCTATTCCAAGTGTTTCCTTCTGCACCCTCATAAAACGAGGGCGCGCGGAACGCCGGGGTCA
>JAQSCR010000139.1 GCA_029945495.1 Pseudolabrys sp.
TGATCCAGATCATGCTCGGGCAGGCTTTGATCGGCAGCAACAATCCGAAATTCGCCGAGGAAGCCGTCGTGCTGCTGCGCAACGCGCTGATGCGCGAACCGGAGGCGCCGGAAGCGTACAGCCAGTTGGCCATGGCCTATGGCCGCAAGGGCGATCTCGCCCAGGCCGATCTGGCCTCCGCGCAGGCCGCCTTCAGCCGCGGCGACATGATGACCGCGCGCCAACTTGCCACCCGCGCCAAGACACGGCTGCCGATCGGCTCGCCGGCCTGGGTGCGCGCCGACGACATCGTCAATCTCAAGCCGAACAGCAATGCCCGCAACTGACACCCAAAAGGAATTGGCCACTATGAAGATCAGCATGACAACGCGCGTGCGTAATATCGCCGCCGTCGGCGCCGCGATGCTGGCCCTCTCGCTGCCGCAAAGCACGCGCGCAGCGGAGTTTTCCACGCCGCAAAAGAGCGAAATCGAGAAGATCGTGCACGACTACCTGATCGCGCATCCGGAAGTGCTGCAGGAGGCGATGGCCGAGTTAGAGAAGCGTCAGGCCGCCGGCGAAGCCGAAAAACATCAGGCCGCGGTCAAGGAAAACGCGACGGCGCTATTCTCCTCGCCGCGTCAGGTCGTCGTCGGCAATCCGCAGGGCAACGTCACCTTCGTCGAGTTCTTCGACTACAATTGCGGCTACTGCAAACGCGCCATGACCGACATGCTCACGCTCATGAAGGAAGATCCCAAGCTCAAGGTCGTGTTGAAGGAATTCCCGGTGCTCGGCCCCGGCTCGGTCGAAGCGGCGCAGGTCGCCGTCGCCGTTCGCATGCAGGACAAGACCGGACAGAAGTATCTGCAGTTTCACGAGAAGCTTCTCGGCGGCCGCGGCCAGGCCGACAAGGCGCATGCGCTTGCCGCCGCCAAGGAAGTCGGGCTGAACATGGCGCAGCTTGAGAAGGATATGGCCAGCCCCGAGGTCAAGGAAACCTTGCAGGAGAACTTCAAGCTCGCCGAAGCGCTCGGCATGAACGGCACGCCGAGCTACGTCATTGGCGACAGCGTCGTGGTCGGCGCGGTCGGCCTCGAGGCGTTGCGCGAAAGGGTCAACACCACGCGCTGCGGCAAGGCGACCTGCTGAGCGGCGAACGCGACAATAACCTTCCTTAGTTACCAGCCGCCGGGCCCAATCGCCCGGCGGTTTTTTGTTACGAAACCCCTTGGTCCCATTTCGGGACTATGTTATACAATGATCCCATGAGAGTGATCGCGCTCAGCACCCTCAAGGCGTCTCTGGACCGCAGCGCCAGCTATGCCGATGCCCGCGACCCGGTGATGGCTTGGTATAGAAACGTCAAGCAAGCCGATTGGGCCGGGCCCGCCGACGTCAAGCGCGCCGTTCGCAGCGCGAGCATCCTCAAGGACGGCCGGGTTGTCTTCAATCTTGCCGGCAACAAGTACCGCCTCGTGGCATGGATCAATTACCCGTATCGCGTTGTCTATATCCGCTTCATCGGCACGCACCGGCAGTACGATAAAATCGACGCGCAACCGATTTAGGGAAGAGGTAGGGGCAAGAGCCATGGACATCGCACCGATCAAGACCCAGCGCGACTATCGTCAGGCGCTCAAGACAATCGAGAGCTTAATGGCAGCGAAGCGCAATACGCCCAAAGGCGACCGGCTGGACGTTCTTGTCACGCTGGTGGAAGCGTGGGAGCGCAAGCACTATCCGCTCGACCTGCCCGACCCCGTCGCTGCGATCAAATATCACATGGACCAGAACGGCTTGCAGGCCCGCGACCTGATCCCCTTTATCGGCAATAGAAATCGCGTCCATGAAGTGTTGAATGGCAAGCGGCCACTGACGCTCAAGATGATCTGGCGCCTGCACGAAGGGCTTGGCATTCCGGCGGAATCGTTGATCAAGAACCGCGCTGCCTGATCTGCCGCCCTTGCACACACAAAGAATGGAACTCTGACGCCCCGGGCGGATTGTCGCGCGCATGTATTCGATCGGCATCGAGGAAGAATACTTCGTTTTCGACGCCAGAACGCGTCGTGCCGTGCGTCGCACCGACAAGAAATTCTTGGCCGCGGTCAAGAAGAACCTGGGCAAGCGCGTCGCGACCGAAATGCTGCAATCGCAGATCGAGGTGATGACCAGCCCATGCGAAACAATGGACGAAGCGCGCGCGCAGTTGACCGAACTTCGCGCCGTCCTCGGCGACGCCGCCAAAGCCCGCAAGCTCGGCATCGCCGCCATGGGCACCTTCCCGCTCGCCTTCTGGCCGGAACAGCAGGCGACCCGAAAAGAACGCTACGGCGCGCTGATGGACGATCTGCAAATGATCGGCGCCCGCAACATGCTGTGCGGCATGCACGTTCACGTCCATGTGCCGGACAAAGACAGCCGCATCGATCTGATCATGCGGTTGACGCCGTATTTGCCGTTGCTGCTGGCGCTGTCGACCTCGTCGCCATTCTGGCAAGGCCACCTCACCGGACTTTCCGGCTACAGGCTTGCCGCCTATGACGAGTTGCCGCGCACCGGCCTGCCCGAACTGTTTCGCACCACCGCGGATTATGACGAATACGTCGCGGCTTTGGTCGGCGCCGGAATCATCCCCGATGCCAGTTACATCTGGTGGGCGATCCGGCCGTCGCTGAAGCACCCGACCATCGAATTGCGCGTCGCCGACACCTGCACGCGGCTGGAGGACGCCTTGGCGATCGCCGCCTTGTTCCGTTGCTTGGTTCGTGCGCTTGATCGCAACCGCGGAATTAACGCCGGCTTCGACCGGGTCGGCCGCGCCATCGCCGCCGAGAACAAATGGCACGCCCAGCGCTCCGGCATCGCCGCCAGCTTCATCGATCCGTTTTCGCGGGCGCCGATCGACATGGGCCGATGGCTCAGTCAGGTGCTCGCCTTCATCGACACCGACGTCGAGGCCTTGGGCTGCCGGGCCGAGATCGGCCATCTCGAACGGATCGCCATGGGGGGAACCAGCGCCGACCGCCAGATTGCCATTTTCAACGACGCGAGGGCGGCCGGCCGGCGGCGGTTGACGGCGATTTGCGACGTTATCGACTGGGTCGGGGCGGAGACCCTGGCGGCCGGCCGAACGGCCTCGTAAGCCTGAACCGACCCTGCCACCGGCGGGCTTCCCCTTGCCGCCCGGGGCACCTATAAAGCGGCACAGTTTTCCGCGCGTCGAATTGTAGTGCGCGTACCGAAACCAGCTGGAATCCAATGTCCCAGACGATCTATGTCCTCAACGGACCCAATCTCAATATGCTCGGCATGCGCGAGCCGGAGAAGTACGGCCATTCTACATTGAGCGATGTGGAGAAACTGTGCCGGGAAACCGCGCAGCGCTTCGGCCTCGCGGTTGAATTCCGCCAGTCCAACATCGAAGGCGAACTGGTCACCTGGATTCAGGAGGCCCGCCTCAAGAAGGCGTCGGGTATCGTCATAAACCCCGCCGCCTATACGCACACCTCGGTCGCCATTCTCGACGCGCTGACGCTGTCGGAATTGCCGGTGATCGAAATCCACATTACCAACGTTCATCAGCGCGAAACCTTTCGGCATCATTCCTATGTGTCGAAGGTTGCGAAAGCGGTCCTGGCCGGCTTCGGCATCGACGGCTACGCGCTGGCGATCACCGGGCTGGCCCGCATGCTCGGCGCCAAAGAAAAGTAAAGTCGGAAAAACGCATGGCAAAAACGCCGAAAGCCTCCATGGTCGACCACGCTTTGATCCATGAGCTGACCAAGCTTCTGGACGAGACCGGCCTGACCGAAATCGAGATCGAACAGGACGGCCAACGCGTCCGCGTTGCGCGCGGCACCGTCGCTTCGGCCGCGCCGGCGCCACGCGTCGCGTCGGCCGCCGCGCCGCAGTTGGTCGCCGAATCGATCGCCAAGCCGAT
>JAQSCR010000140.1 GCA_029945495.1 Pseudolabrys sp.
GGCCTCCGGCACGCCGGCAGCAGGTTTTTTGCCCGTCGCGCAACGGCTTGTTGGGGGATCGTCCAATGGTAGGACTCCAGACTCTGACTCTGGCTATCTAGGTTCGAATCCTAGTCCCCCAGCCACACTCAAAAAAACCGCCTGAAATCAAAGCCCTTCGACCCGCAGCCTGCCTGAAAACCGCGGTGGTCCACACGTATGGTCCACAGCGAGACAAAAATGGCTTTCGGTCGATACCTGCGCCGCCGCGGTAATACATGGTTTTTTCGGTTTCGCTGGCCACGGGCGCTTGCCGCCTGCCAGATCTCGGGCGAACTTGTTCTCAGCCTGAAAACGGGCGACTACCGGCGCGCGCTGCACCGCGCCCGGGTACTGCGGTTAGGCTTGGACACGCTGATGACGCAATTCACACCCGCCATGTCGAGGGCCGAGGCCGAAGGCCGGGTCCGCAGCTGGGTCGACGCCTGCCACTGGCGCCACGAGGTCCATCGCGCCGAGACCAATGGCTTCGCGCTGCTGGAAACCCACGAAGTGGAGCGCATGGGCGAAGAAAACGCGCGCGAGCTCGACGCCCTGATGCGGTTCTGTGGGACAATCTACCGTGACGATCAGAAAAAGGCAGTGAAGGCAGTGCTCACCGGAAAAGAGCCCCTCGACACCCTTGCACCCGTCATCGACCGCGCCGCCCTCGGCATGGGCGTTACCATTGACCGGACCACCCCCGATGGCCGCCTGCTCGCCCGGACGGCCCTGCGCGGCTACTCCACCCTGCTCGATGAACTGCACGAAGCGGTCGCGGACATCCCGCGCCAGGCACAGGCCGCCGTCGCAAACCCGGTACTACCGGGGTTTGAATTTTTTACCCACTGGGATGAATTCATCGCGACCAAAAAGTCAGACAGGAAATGGAAAAAAGATACCGCCAGCGGCGCAGAAGCCACGCCCCGCCTGTTCAAGGATCTCATCGGCGACTTGCCGTTCGCCAGGATCAACGGCGACATCGTCGGCCGCTTCCGCCGCGAATACCTGAAACTTCCGTATAATTATTCTCACGACAGGAAGTGGAACAAGCTGACGCCTGCAAAAGTGATCGAAGAGGTCGGCAAGCTCGACGAAACCGCCAGAAACAAGATCCGTACGACCAGCACCACAACCGCCAACAAGCACATTTTAAATCTCATCGAATATTGGGACCATCTGGCACTGCACGGAAAAATCCCGCGCGGCCTCGATAATGTTTTCCGCGGCCATCTGACCGCACGCCCGCGCGGGCGCGCCGCACGCGATGAGCACCAGCTTTGGCCGGACGATCTCAACAAAACGTTTTTTACCTCGCCCCTCTACACCGGCTGCAAGTCAATCCATCGACGCGTTTTGCCAGGCGATGAAATACATCGAGACGCCCTGTTCTGGGTGCCCTTTTTCGGCCGGCTCATGGGTGTCCGTGAAGACGAAATCTGCAGCCGCTTTGTCGGCGACATCGAATGGATCGATACGGAGATCGGCCGCGTTGCGTATCTGAGAATTCGAGATAGCAAGACACCGTCATCGTCACGTGACGTACCAATTCACGAACTCATTCTGGACCTGGGGTTCCTCGAATACCGTTATTACGGACGCGCACCGGACGAGCCGCTGTTTCCAGAACTCATTCTGCAGGGTGTCGAGCCGCGCCGCAGCGGGGCATTCAGCGGTCGATTTACAGAATACCGGAAGAAAATTAAAATCATGCGGCGGGGCATCGACTTTCGCTCATATCGCGGAAACGTGGAAACGGCTTTACGCAATACCGATGGCATTAATGCGGGCTGGATTGACGAGTTGATTGGACACGACTCCCCGGTCCGCCGCTCCGAGGGCGCGCGGTACACGAAGTCCATTTTCATGGCTAACCTGAAGCGGACCGTCGACAAGATCGCGATCGGCGTCGATCTGTCGATCCTCTATCATTTAGGCCCGCGCGGCGTGCAGGCAGCAGGATCCGCGGACGACATCGCCCGCTATCTCTCACTTGCTGAGCGAGAGATGAACAAGAAAGTCGCCCGTCGCCGCCGCTGATCTGCGCCACACAAGACGACGCCACACGTTGAAAAAGGTACGTCGAGTGCAGACCTGACTGATCGTTGCAGAATGGAGCGTCAGCCTTCTAAGCTGAGGGTCGCTGGTTCGAATCCAGCCGGGGGCGCCAAACTTTTTCAATAGCTTAGCGTGCTTTCCTCACACGCAATTTTTTTTGCCGAATCTCACTCGGGGTAACGCCGGGGGTAACATCAACCCAAAATTTTCAAGCGCGATCCAGCGACGTTGACTCGCCGCTCGTTCGCCCGATCGTGCGCCACAACCCGCTCGATGAGAGGAGAACCAGTCATGAGCGACGACGTCCGCAAAGCGCCGACCGTGCTCACCCGCGACGAGCTCTACAATCAGGTCTGGTCCACACCGCTGATACGACTAGGGGCCCAATACGGCATCACCGGCACCGGCCTCGCCAAGATCTGCGCACGCCTCAACGTCCCCTGCCCGCCGCAAGGCTATTGGGCGAAGAAAGCTTTCGGCAAGCCGGTCTCCCAAGACCCACTCCCAGAAGCCGATGCCAAGACACCCCTACAAGTCACAATCTCGCCGGCGCCGGAGCCCTCAGAGCCCTCCCAGGCTCAATCCGAAATCCAGCAACAGATCGAACGTGCCCGTGCCGACCACGCCGAGATCACCGTGGCACCACGCCTGACACGTCCGCACCCCGTTATCGCGCAGTGGCTTGCCGAACACGAGCGCGACAAACAGAAAGTCGCGCGCGAACGCGATCCCCATACGCGCGCCCTAATGCAACCGCAGCCGTACACAGACATCGATCGTCGCCAGCATCGGTTCTTGGACGCCCTGTTCAAAGCTCTCGAACCGCTCGGCTTTGCCATAAAATCCGAGCCGTACCAACGCGTGCATTTTGTGTTTCAAGGCGAGCGGATCGAGTACCAGCTACGCGAAAAGCTCAAACAGATTCGTCGACCCCTGACTGAAAATGAGAAGCGCTGGAGCATCAATGTCGAACGCGGATGGACGCCAAAACTACAGCCAACCGGTGTATTAATATTCACGATCAAAACCTGGCTCAACAACGGTATGCGGACTGAATGGAAGGACGGCTCCGAGAATCCGATTGAAAATGCATTGCCAGAAATTATTGCGACGCTGTCCCTCGCCGGCCCTCATCTCGTCAAGCAACGGGAGGATCGTCTGGCGGCCGAAAAGCGGCGCTGGGAAGAAGAACAGAAACGCTATGAAGAACAGCAGCGTCGCGAGCTCGACCAGAAACGTTGGATGCGTTTTGTGGAGTTTGCTAGGCAGCGGGATGAGGCAGCGCGCGTTCGAAACTTCCTGGAGGAATTCGAGGCGCAGCCACAACCCGACGACAAATTCGGTGGGCACTCACCGGATGAATGGCTCGCTTGGGCTCATCATTGGCTCGAACGGTTTGATCCTTTAGCTAAAGAGCCGGGAGAGATTTATGCGGAATTGGCTCGGACCCGATAGATCCCAAGATGATCTACAACAAAGGTGCAGGCGTTCGCGCAAGCTCAATGCGACGAAAAACCTACTGGTCTACGCTCAGACAACGGCCCGGAATTCGTTGTCCGTCAGTGTCCACATCGCAGGCAATAATGTGCGTTTGTGAGTGTGCGCTTTAATCGCCGTCTTTCTTCACGCCTCTTGCGACGATTTTAAGAACGCCCTCACCAAGCAGCCGCTGAAGCCTCAACGCCTGCTCTGCTGGCGCCGTCAACCAAGTCTCAATCTCGTCCGACTTTGTGAGAATGACCGGCATTGCCTTGGGATGAATGGGCCCGACAATGTTGACCTGACCTGGCTTTTTTGAACCAAGCGTTGTGAGAGAATAGCTTGGAAAGGA
>JAQSCR010000141.1 GCA_029945495.1 Pseudolabrys sp.
GCCCTCGATCTGCTGGAAGCAGCGCTCGGCGAAGCTGCGCTCATAGCCATTGGCCAGCATGCCGTCGATCATCTTGCGCTGGAACGTGCCGATGGTGCCGACGCGCTTGAAGGTCGCCATCGCGCGCCGCAATCTGTCGGCTTCCGACGGCGTGAAGCCGGCGGCGACGATGGCGATCTTCATCGCCTGCTCCTGGAACAGCGGCACGCCGAGTGTCTTCGACAGCACCGCCTCCAGCTCCTTCGACGGATAGGAGACCTGCTCCAATCCTTGCCGCCGGCGCAGATAGGGATGCACCATGTCGCCCTGGATCGGACCCGGGCGCACGATCGCGACCTCGATGACGAGATCGTAGAAATTCTTAGGCTTCAAGCGCGGCAGCATGGTCATCTGGGCGCGGCTTTCGACCTGGAACACGCCGAGCGAATCCGCGCGTTGCAGCATGCGATAGACGGCGGGGTCTTCGGCGGGAATGGTGGCGAGCGTCAGCGCCGTGCCGTAGCGGCTCTCCACCAGATCGAACGCCTTCCTGATGCACGACAGCATGCCGAGGCCGAGCACGTCGATCTTGAGAATGCCGAGCGCGTCGAGATCGTCCTTGTCCCATTCGACGAAAGTGCGCTCCGGCATGGCGCCATTGCCGATCGGCATCACCTCGTCGAGTCGGCTGCGGGTGATGACGAAGCCACCGACATGTTGCGACAGATGGCGCGGGAAGCCGACGATCTCGTGCGCCAGCGCCGAAATCTGTTTCACACGGCGGCTGTCCGGGTCGAGCCCGGCGCGGGCGAGATCAGCGCGGCCGTCGCCGCCGGCGCCCCAGATCGAGGAGGCCAGCGCGCCGATCGTGTCTTCGGAGAGGCCAAATGCCTTGCCGACCTCGCGAATGGCGGAACGGCCGCGATAGGAGATCACGGTGGCGGCGATGCCGGCGCGCTCGCGGCCGTATTTCCCGTAGATGTATTGAATGACCTCCTCGCGCCGCTCGTGCTCGAAATCGACGTCGATGTCGGGCGGCTCGCGCCGCTCCGGCGAGATGAAGCGCTCGAACAGCAGATCGGCGCGGTCGGGGTCGACCTCGGTGACGCCGAGACAGAAGCAGACCGCGGAATTGGCGGCCGAGCCGCGGCCCTGGCACAGGATCTTCTGCGAACGCGCGAAGCGGACGATGTCGTGCACGGTGAGGAAATAGGGCGCGTATTGCAGCTCCCCGATCAGCGTCAGTTCGTGCTCGAGCGTGGCGCGGACCTTGTCGGGCAGGCCGTGCGGATAACGAAAGGCGGCGCCCTGGTAGGTCAGATGCGTGAGCGCATCCTGCGCATTGTCGAAGCCGGCGAGAGTCTCGTCGGGATATTCGTATTTCAGCTCGTCCAGCGAAAACGTCAGCGCCTCGCTTAAAGCCAGCGTCTCGTCGATCGCCTCCGGCGCGTCGCGGAACAGCCGCGCCATGTCCGAAGGCGGTTTCAGGTAACGCTCGGCATTGACGCCGAGCTTGCGGCCGGCGCGGTCGATGGTGGTCTTCTCGCGGATGCAGGTCAGCACGTCGGCGAGCGGCCGGCGATCGGGGTGATGATAGTGCACGTCGTTGATGGCGATCAGCGGCACGTTCGCGTCGCGCGCCAGCGCCTTGAGCTTGGCCAGCCGGGCGCGGTCCTGGCCGCGATGCAGCATCGATGCGGCGAGCCGCACACGGCCGGGTGCGATGGTGCGCAATTTTAATATGTCATTCCGGGGCGCGCGCAGCGCGAACCCGGAATCCAGAGCCGAGCGCACATGTTCATCTGGATTCCGGGTCCGGCCCTTTGGGCCGTCCCGGAATGACGTGTTTGATGTGGTGGCGCTCGAACGCTCCATCACCACCAGTTCCAGCCCGAACGCATGCGCGATGAGATCGTCGAGCGTGAGAACGCACTCGCCCTTTTTGCCGCGCAGATTGCCGAGCGTCAGCAGGCGGGTCAGCCTTCTCCAACCGGCGCGGTCGCGCGGAAAAGCGAGGATGTCCGGCGTGCCGTCGGCGAAGCAGAGCCGCGCGCCGGGATGATAAAGGAGTGGCAGCTTCTGCTCGCGCCTGGCCAGATGCGCGCGCACCACGCCGGCGACCGAATTGCGGTCGCACAGCCCGAGGCCGGCAAGCCCGACATGGGCCGCCTGCACCATCAGCTCTTCCGGATGCGACGCCCCGCGCAGGAAGGAGAAATTCGAGGCGGTGGCGAATTCGATGTAACGCATTTACCCTCTACTCGTCGTTCCGGGACGCGCCGAAGGCGCGGGCCCGGAATGACAAGAGTCACGCAAACGTCCCGTGCAGAAACCAGCTCGGCGGCGCGGCGTTCGGCAGGTCGCCGCGCACCAGGTCGCGGTAAAGCCCGGCGCGGTACAGCCAGAAGCGCAGGCCGGATTTGTCCTCGACGCGGAAGTAATCGCGCGCAAGGTTTCCTGAACCAAGGCTTCCTGAATGGTTGCCGCCTTGCTCGCTCCACCAGGCGCCTTCGATGCGCTCGGGGCCTTCGGCCGAGATCACATCGTGCAGCGCGCGTCGCCACCTGAAACGCAATGGCGGTCCGTCCGGCACTTCCGCCAAAGCCTCGATCGGCTCCGGCTGCGTCAGCAGCCGCAACGGCCGCGGCGCCAGATCGGCCTCGGCGCGATGGCGGCGGAACGCGTCCCAGCCCAAAGCTTGACCGGACATGTCGCCATTCATCTGCGCCGGCACGTTTGCAGCGGCGCGTTCGGGAATGTGGCTGTCGAGCGCGACCGGCCGGCGTACGCGTTGCACGCCGAGCCGCGCGCTCAGGCGGTCGACCAGGCGCACCAGTTCGCCGGCGTCTTCCGCGTTGCCAATGCCGATCTGCTCGGGCGGACAAGGTTCGGCAACGACCACCGCCAGCCGCGCCATGTCGAAGCCGAAGCCGGGATCGAAGGCATCGGCCAGGGCCGCCAGCCGTTCGCTGAACAGCGCGCGAATGTCCTGCGCATCCCGCAACGGCCGCGAACAGCCGACGGCGATGCGGCGCACCGCGCCGTCGGTGCGGAACAAGGTCAGTTCGATCCGCCGCGCGCCGTCGCCGCGCCGCTCCAGCGCGACGCCGAGCCGCGCCGCCAGTCTCTCGACCGTGCCCAGCACATCCTCCTCGCGCGCGATCGGTTCGTGAAAACGCTGCTCGGCGACGTAAGGCGCGACCGGCAGCCGCGGACTGAGCGGCTCGTGTTCCTGCCCAAGCGCGCGGTCGAGCTGACGCAGCAGGCTCTGGCCGAAGCGGGCGGTGAGAGGGCTGCGCGGCAATTCGATAATATCGCCGATCCGCTTGAGGCCGACGCGCGCCAGCGAGGCGACTGTCGCCGGCTCGATGCGCAGCGCGGCAAGCGGCAGCGGATGGATCATGTCGCGTTCCTCGCCGGCTGCATAAGCCGCCGGTTCGCCGAAGCGCGCGGCCGCGTGCGCCGCGCCAATGGTGCCGGCAATCGCCACGCGGTAGGCGAAACCGGCGCGCGCCACGCGGCGGCCGAGATCGGCGACCAATTCCAGCTCGCCGCCGTAGAGATGCGCGCAGCCGCCGATATCGAGCAGCAGGCCGTCGGACGCGTCGCAGGCGATCAGCGGCGTATAGCGCAGGCACCAGTCGGCGATCGTGTCGAGCAAAGCGGCGTCGGCCGCGGCGTCTTCAGCGATGGCTTCAATGGCCGGATGCATGGCGCGCGCCTGCGCCAGCGCCAGGCCGGTGTGCAGGCCGAGCCGTTCCGCCGCCTCATCGACGGCGGTCAACACATCGGCATTGCCGCGCTTGCCGTATACGACGAGCGGGCAAGTGTTCGCATTTGAGACTTCACGCAACCTTTTGACGCGGTCGGTGGCGAGCCGGGGCAGCCACAGGCTGAGCATGCGTTGCGAGGATGAAGCGCTCAT
>JAQSCR010000142.1 GCA_029945495.1 Pseudolabrys sp.
CAAAACCCTTCATCACTTCCCCCGCCGATTCAGCAAGAGAATCATAGCATCGATGAGGTTTTCACACAGCCTGGTCCCGAGGCGGACATCAATTGCTAAAAGCGGGTCAAGCCTGACGTCGCTGCCCGCCATCGCCCGACCATAGCGCGCCACGCTTGCGGCGCATCCTGCGGACCATAGCGTCGAACAATTTGGTGGCGAAGTACGCATCCTCGACCAAATGATCGATGAGTTCGGTGCAGTGGCTGCGGACTTCATCAGACAAGACAACATCACGGCCAGGAAGCATGCCGGCTTGGCATTGAATTTCGGCGGCGCGCTGTACCGTCCATAGCAGCATAAAGGTGCGCGGGATGTCGTGCTCGCATACCGCGACGCCGTGATTGCGGAGCACCAATACGTGTCTGGCGCCGAGGCTTGCCACCATACGGCTCTTTTCTTCCGGGAATAGCGTGATGCCTTCGAAGGCATGATAGCTAATGCGGCCGAATAGTTGCGCCCCATAGAAATCGTCGTGCCCGAAACCATCCTGCTTCAAAGCGACGGCCGATATTGCGGTCGTGTGCGTGTGAACAACGCAATGAATGTCATCCCGTGCGCCGTGAATCGCGCTGTGCAAAGCAAACCCGGCCGGGTTGGCCGGATAGCTTGAAGGCTCGACGATGTTGCCGGACAGATCGACCTTCAGCAGATTATCCGGCGTGATTTCGTCGTAGTAGAGCCCGAATGGATTGACGAGATAGTGACCTTCCGGTCCGGGCACGCGCGCGGAAATATGATTGAAGATCATCTCAGTCCAGCCCAGGTCCTCAACCAGATGATAAAACTCGGCGAGTTGGACGCGCAGCGCCGCTTCCTCGCCGGACCGGTTCGACGCCTGTATCGAACGAATGTCATGCATGGCCGTCTTCCTATGCTGGACGGGCGTCACAGCAAAAGAGGACAAAACCAAGTAAAAGTACATTCACTAGTCAGTATACCTTGAAGAGCCTATTATGCTTGCCATGCGCAAACCGGCGGCGCGCACTCGGCGCGGGATTCTCGACGCGGCTTACGAGCTGTTCCACCGCAAGGGGTTCGGCCGGGTCAGCATCGATGATATTGCTGCTCTCGCCAAAATCACCAAGCGGACGCTCTATAATCATTTCAAAAGCAAGGACGACCTGTTGGTCGCCGTGCTCGATCATCAACATGAGCTTGCCGCGGCGCGCATCCGAAAGCACGAAAGCCGCTATTCGGGCAGCGCCGAAGAAATTCTCACGACCTTGTTCTCCGAGCTTGCTATTTGGTCAAAACGGCCCGGCTGGACGGGGGCAGGCTTCACGCGTCTGGTCATGGAGCTTGCTGACTTGCCCGGGCACCCCGCGCGCGCTGTCGCCCGCCGCCACAAGGCGGCGGTAGAGGCTTGGCATGCGGAGTTGTTGAAGAAGGCGCGAGTCGCCATGCCCGCCGAACGTGCGCGTGAGGTGGCGCTGCTGACGGAAGGTGCCATGTCACTCATTCTCATTCATGGCGATCGAGGCTACGCCGACGCTGCCGCACGCGCCGCCAAACGGCTTATGCGAAAAGATTGACGCTGGGTGTTGCGTCCGCAAGCAGAGCTTTGCGGGTCTGCTATTGGCCCTTAGCGGCATTTCACGGCATTGCAGCAATTCGGTCGCTTTCAGCAAAGCGGACATTAAGCGAGCGACGCTTACAGGAGCGGGCTTATAGGTGTGCCGCCCTGACCGTTTATTGCGAGATTTTTCCTGGTTTTGGAATCGCAACATTGACAACCCAGTTGGACAAGGTCTGTGCCCTTGTTGTGCGCTATGAATCCAAAGGCATATGCCGTGAACAGAAAGCGACAGAACACTTTGGATCAACAGCGAAAGCTTGATTTCAAACGGGGAGAAAGATGAGCAGGTTTGTTCAGGACGAGGGGGTCGCAGGTTCAAATCCTGCCACTCCGACCAATTTTTCCCGCCTATTTTCCTCAAAATCCGTCCGATTTGGCCGCAGGCCGGCCATTCCCCGGGCTTGGCGATATCTATCCGGACAGGATCGATTTCAGCGTCTCTTGCTCCTCGATGGCGAAATCGAAGAATGCGGAAATGCGTGGCGTGCGCCGCAGGTCCGGATGCGTGAGCAGGCGCCAGCTTCGCGCCAGTTCCGGGATCGGCCCCAGGACGCGGATCAGGTCCGGTTCGGCGTCGGCGATCGCGGTCGGCAGCGCGCCGATGCCGACGCCGGATTTTACCGCGTAGACCAGACCCAGAACGCTGTTGTTGCGTGCCGTTATCGTTGCATCGGGGGCAACCGCGTTCAGCCAGGTCATCACGCGATGCTTGCTGAGTGTGTCGTCGAAGCTGACCAGACGATGCCGCGACAAATCGCCGATCTGCTCCGGCTTGCCGTGGCGCTCGACATAACCGCGGCTGGCATAGACGGCCCAGATGGAGCCCGCGACCTTGCGGCCGACAAGCTCGTCATCGGTGTCGCCGGATCGGAACGCGACATCGGCCTCGCCCTTCAGGAGGTCGAGATAGCGATCGCTGGTCACAAACTCGACGCGCAATTTCGGATGGCGGAGGTGAAATCGATCGATGAAGGCGGTCAACCTGTAGACCATCGGTTCCGGGCAGGTCAGTCGAACAACGCCGGCACGGTCCCGTGCGGTGTCGTTTACATGCTGCTCAAGCTCTTTGACGATGGCATCGATGCGTTCGGCATAGAGGCGCAGTTCTTCGCCGAAGTCCGTGAGCCGATACCCCGTCGAGTGGCGGCTCACGATGTCGCGGCCAATCTTCTTCTCAAGTGCGCCAAGCCGTCGAAGTACCGTCGACTGGCTAAGCCCGAGAGCCTTGCCCGCTGCGATCGTGCTGCCGTGGCGCGCGACGGCGAGGACGTATTTCAAGTCGTTCCAGTCGAACATCGCGCATTATGCAATTATGCGGCCCCCTTTCGCAATCTTGCGGCTGCCGCATCGCTGGCGCGTGTCTTAACGTTGTTTATCGCAAATCCGGGCTTTTCATTGTCCGGCGCAGCCAGACAGGCAGGATATCATGAACGCAGCGGCACCATTCGATGCGGAAAAGTTCAAGGCGGCGACGCGCGAGATATGGAATCAGCATGCCAAAGGCTGGAGCGGCAAGAGCGCGGTGATCCGGGATTGGCTGCGTGAACCGACCGCCGCCATGATCGAAATGGCCGATGTCAGGCCGGGTATGCGGGTGCTCGATATTGCGGCCGGTGCCGGCGATCAGACGCTCGACCTTGCCAAGCGCGTCGGTCCGACGGGCTATGTTCTGGCGACCGATCTGTCGCCGGTTATTCTGGAATTCGCGAAGTCCCGCGCGCAAAGTGCCGGATACAATAACGTCGAAACGCAAGTGTCGGATGGCGAAAGTCTTCGGGTCGCGGATGCGAGCTTCGATGCGGCGGTTTGCCGCCTCGGTTTGATGTTCTATCCGAATCCAGGCAACGGCGCGCGCGAGATGTTTCGGGCCTTGAAGCCGGGCGGCAGCGCATGCACCATGGTTTTTTCCTCGCCCGATAAGAATCCGTGCGTTGCCATCCTGGTGTCGACCGCGCTCAAGCACGCAGACCAGCCACCGCGCGATCCCTATCAGCCAGGCGGCCTGCTCAGTCTGGGCAAGCCGGGTCTGATCGACGAATTGTTCCGCAATGCCGGGTTTTCCCGTGTGGCGACGACCAGGATCGCGGCGCCGTTCCGGTTGCCGTCCGTCAAAGACTATCTCGATTTCATCCGCACATCCGCCAGTCCCATCGTTGCGTTGCTGAGCCGGCTTGACGATGACGCAAGAGCTGCGGCTTGGGCCGAGATAGAAGACAAGCTCAGCGTGTTCAATACAGCCGGCGGCTGGGAAGGTCCGAACGAATTGTTGCTGACGGCC
>JAQSCR010000143.1 GCA_029945495.1 Pseudolabrys sp.
GGATAGAGGGCGTCGAGGTCGCTTCTCTCTCGGCGTCGGAAATTACCGCGCAGCTTGGCGCCGGCACCGTGCATATGGGCGTCACCGGCGAAGACCTCGTCCGTGAACAAATGCCGGATGCGGACGACCGCGTGGTGCTGATCGAAGGCCTCGGCTTCGGCTTTGCCACCGTCGTGGTCGCGGTGCCGCAGGCCTGGATAGACGTGCGCACCATGGCCGACATCGACGACGTCGCCACCGCCTTCCGCAACACCCATGGCCGCCGCATGCGGGTGGCGACCAAATACATCAACTTGACGCGCGACTTCTTCGCCCAGCACGGCATCATCGACTATCGCATCGTCGAAAGCGCCGGCGCGACCGAAGGCGCGCCAGCCGCGGGCTCGGCCGAGATGATCGTCGACATTACCACCACCGGCGCCACGCTCTCGGCCAACGGCCTGAAGATCGTCGAGGACGGCATCATCCTGCGCTCGCAGGCCAATCTGGTAGCGGCGCGCGGCGCCAACTGGGACGCGGGTACGCGCGAGACCGCGCGCGTCATCCTCGACCGCATCGCCGCGCAGGCCCGCGCCCGCGCGTTCCGCGAGGTGCGTGCTCGCTTTGCCAAATGCGATATGGCGCTGGTCACGCAAGCCAAGCAGAAATTCGGCGTCGAGACGCCGTTCGGCGGGCCAACCTCGTCCGGCATGCTGACGCTGCACTGTCCGCCCGACCAGGTCTACGCGCTCACAAGTTTCCTGCGCGACAACGGCGCCGAAGCGGTGGCGGTCGCCGACCTCGATTACGTGTTCTCCAAAGAAAATCCGCTTTACGCCAGACTGGAAGCCGGGCTCTAGACCGCGGCGACGCCAGGCTTGCGCAACATCGCAGTCAGTAGCAAAGCAAGCACCGACGAGCCGAACATGACAGCGAAGGCTATATCGTAGGTGCCGGTGCCGTCGAACACGGCGGCGCCGAGATAGGCGCCGAATCCGCCGAAGACGTTATGCACCATGGTGATCAATCCGGTCAGCGCGCCGAGATGGCGCGTGCCGAAATTCTGCGCCACGAATATGGCGGTGAGCGGCGCCGTCACCATCAAGGTTGCGCCGAACACCAGCGCGAAGGCGGCGACCGATATCGTCGACTGATCGACCATGATCAGCGCGAACACCGCGACGCGCGCGATAAAGGCGATCGCGGTCGGCCAAACCGGGCCGGACCGGTCGCTGAAGGCGCCGGCAACGACGACGCCGATCAGGCCGGTCAGCCCCATCATCGCCAGCAGGTTGCCGGCGAGAAACGCGCCGACGCCGCGATCCTGCGCGAAAGCGACGACATGCGTCGACACAAAGAAATCGTCGAGGCCGCAGATGGCGTAGATCACCAGCAACAGCCAGAACTGCCGTGTGCGCGCGGCATCGGCAATGCCGAGGCCGTCGGCCGGCCGGGCGGCCTTGGACTGCGCCGATGTGGTTTTCGGAATAGCAATAATCAGCAACGGCACCAGTGCGAGATGGATAATGCCGAGCAGCACGTAGATCGAGCGCCACTCGACCGTCAGCAGCAGCGCCGCCAGCCCGGCAATCATGACAAGCTGGCCGGCGCTCATGCCGGAGATGACAACCGCATTGGCGATGCCGGTGCGTTGCGGAAAAGCGCGCGTCACCATCACGCTGACGGGAATGAGCGAGGCGGCGCCGCTGCCGAGCGCGAAGATCACGCCGTAAAGCACCAGCGCGTGCCACGGCGACGTCATCAAACTCATCAGGCCGATGCCGATACCGCTGACGACGAGACCGCCGGTCAGCACCAGCCGCGGACCGCTGCGGTCGGCGAGATATCCGGCGGCGAACATCGCCGCGGCCGAGACGACCTGGAACAGCGCCACGGCAAGACCGATATCGCTGCGGACCCAGCCAAGATCGTCGACGATCGGCCTGAGCATCAGACCGACGGCAAAGCGCGCGCCGCCGGTCGTGAAAAGGGTGAGGAAGCCCGCGACCAGGATGAGCGCGGCGCCGGCGGCAATCGATTTTCGGGGCAATTTAAGTCTTACCGGCGCTGAGGGTGATGATCGCCCGGACGGACGATCGCCGGACAATAACCCGGGGCGGCGCCGGAGTGTAGGGGCGCTACGGCGCGCGCTTGCGGAACACGACGAAATGCGACAGCGAGAAATTGATCACGAAGCTGACCAGGATCGATATCAGCTTTGCCGCCACCACCGGCAGCACATAGGACAGCGCGAATAACGTCGCCGTCGAGCAGACCATGCCGGCAACGCCGGACGCCGCGAAGGTTGCATAGTCGCGCCAGCGCAGGATGCGACCCGACTCCGGCCCGAAAGTGATGAAGGTGTTCATCCCGTAGGAAAACGACACCGCCACCAGCCAGGCCAGCACGTTGGCCGGCACCAACGGCCAATGCAGGAATTGCGCCACCGTCCAGAACACGCTGAAATCGATCGCGGTGTTGACTACGCCGACCATGGCGAAACTCGCCGCCTTGAGCGCAATGGCGCGCTCGTGCCAGGCGACGCGCAGACGATCGACGATATTTTGCAAAGGCGCCGGAATCATCGGCCTTCCATATCACCTCGATGGCGCACGGTCTTGCCCGAAAAACCCGCGCCGCAAATACCTTTGGCCCAAAATATCGCCGCAAAATCCGGCTACCGCGGCGCCGGCGGGCGCCGCCCGCGGGCGCGACAGGGCCACGTTCTTGCGGTATAGATCGCGGCTCAACACAGAGCGCCAGATAAAGGTCACCTTTAAGGGCAACTTGGATTAACGAAAATGCCGGCAAAAACCACCAAATCGTCCGTCCGGGCCACCAAACCGCGGCTGGACGACGGACTGTCGATTGTCGTGCCGGTTTTCAACGAGGCCAAGGGCCTGCCCGGCCTGCACGAACGCATTGCCGAGGTGGCGCGCTTCCTCAAGAGCAAGCGCAACCTGGCGGTCGAAGTCGTCTATGTCGACGACGGCAGCCGCGACGCCACCAGCCAGACCGCCAATGCGCTTCCCGCTTTGCCGCTCGACGTCCAGGTGGTGACGCTGTCGCGCAATTTCGGCAAGGAAGCCGCTTTGCTCGCCGGCCTCGACCATGCCCGGCTCGGCGCCGTGCTGTTCATGGACGGCGACGGCCAGCACCCGCCGAGCCTGATCGAGACCCTGGTGTCGCGCTGGCTCGATGACGGCTACGACGTGGTTTACACCGCCAAGGCGCACCGCGAGAACGAGCCCTGGCTGCGCCGCACCGGCGTGCACTGGTTCTACTGGTTGCTGAACTGGCGCGCCCGCCTGAAAATTCCGGAAGATGCCGGCGACTTCCGCCTGCTGTCGCCGCGCGCGGCCGACGCGCTGCGGCAGATGCCGGAGCGCAACCGCTTCTTCAAGGGCCTGTCGAGCTGGATCGGCTTCCGCCAGGTGCGCGTCGATTACGAACCGGCCGAGCGCGAGCACGGCGTCACGACCTGGAATGTGTGGTCGCTGATCGGCCTGTCGGTCGAAGCCTTGACCTCGTTCTCGGTGGCGCCGCTGCGCGTCGCCAGCCTGCTCGGCGTCATCATGGCGGCAACGGCGCTGCTGTTCGGCGCCTGGATCGTCGTCGAGACGGTGATGTTCGGCGAAGACGTGCCGGGCTATCCGTCGCTGGTGGTCGGGCTGATGGTGCTGGGCGGCGTGCAGCTGATGATGATCGGCGTACTCGGCGAATATATCGGCAAGCTGTTGTCGGAGATCAAAGGCCGTCCGGTCTATTTCGTCGCCGAACACACGGTGAAAAACGCCGGCCAAGCCGCCAAAGACAATACCAAGGACAGCGGCAAGGCGCGGCCCGCGTCTGCGCGCGCGGCGGAGTAAGCCGCCATTTTGCAAAAACCCATCCGCCGCATCTGGCTGTGCGCCG
>JAQSCR010000144.1:0-2743 GCA_029945495.1 Pseudolabrys sp.
AGCCAGAGCGGCAGATTTCCGGCATAATGTTCGAGCACGACGCCGAGGAAGCGTTCCATCGAGCCGCAGATGGCGCGGTGGATCATCACCGGCGGCTTCTTCGAGCCGTCGGCGGCGATGTAGAAGGCGTCGAAGCGCTCCGGCAGGTTGAAGTCGACCTGCGTGGTGCCGCACTGCCAATCGCGGCCGATGGCGTCGCGCAGCACGTATTCGAACTTCGGACCGTAGAACGCGCCTTCGCCGGGATTGACCGCGGTCTTGATGCGGCCGCCGCCTTCCGTTTCGATGCGCTTGAGCACGTTCTGCATGATGCCTTCGGCGTGATCCCACGCCGCATCGGAGCCGACGCGCTTTTCCGGCCGCGTCGACAGCTTGACGGTGAGGTCGCCCTCGAAGCCGAAATCGGCGTAGGTCGACAGGATCAGGTCGTTGATCTTCATGCACTCGTCGGCCATCTGGTCTTCGGTGCAGAAGATATGCGCGTCGTCCTGGGTGAAGGCGCGCACGCGCAGCAGGCCGTGCATCGCGCCCGACGGCTCGTAGCGATGGACGATGCCGAACTCGGCCATGCGCAGCGGCAAGTCGCGATACGACTTGAGGCCGTGCTTGAAGATCTGGATGTGGCCGGGGCAGTTCATCGGCTTGATGGCGTAGACGCGCTCGTCCTCGGTGTTGTCGCCGGCCGAGGTCGCCTGGAACATGTTCTCGCGGAACCAGCCCCAGTGGCCGGACGTCTCCCACAAGGACTTGTCGAGCATCTGCGGCGCGTTGACTTCCTGATACTCGCCGCGCAACCGCCGGCGCATATAGGCGACGATCTCCTGGAAGATGGTCCAGCCATTGGCGTGCCAGAATACGGTGCCGGGGCCTTCTTCCTGGAAGTGGAACAGGTCCATCTCGCGGCCGAGCTTGCGGTGGTCGCGCTTCTCGGCCTCTTCCATGTTCTTGATGTAGGTGTCGAGCTCTTCCTGCTTGGCGAAGGCGGTGCCGTAGATGCGCGACAGCATTGGATTGTTGCTGTCGCCACGCCAATAGGCGCCGGCGACGCGCATCAACTTGAATGCGTTTCCTATTTTTCCGGTCGAGGTCATATGCGGACCGCGGCACAGATCGAACCAGTCGCCCTGCTTGTAGATTTTCAGCGACTGGTCTTCCGGAATGGCGTCGATCAACTCGACCTTGAAATTCTCGCCCTTGTCCGCGAACACCTTCTTGGCTTCTTCGCGCGACCAGATTTCCTTGGTGAAGGGTCTATCGCGGGCGATGATCTCCTTCATCTTCTTTTCGATGACGGGCAAATCTTCCGGCGTGAACGGTTGATTGCGCGCGAAGTCGTAATAGAAACCGTTCTCGATCACCGGACCGATGGTGACCTGCGTGCCCGGCCACAGTGCCTGCACCGCCTCGGCCAGCACATGGGCGGCGTCATGCCGGATCAGCTCCAGCGCGCGCGGGTCGTCTCGAGACACGAACTCGATTTTGGCGTCTTTTTCGATGGCGTCGGCGAGGTCGACGACGACGCCGTCCAGCGCCATCGCCACGGTCCGTTTGGCCAGCGAGGGCGAAATGCCCTTGGCGATGTCGAGGCCGGTAATGCCGTCGGAATAGTCGCGGCGTGCGCCGTCGGGAAAGGTCAGGGCGACCATGATGAACACCTCCTGTTGCTCACTCCCGCGAACGAGCGCGGGTAAGCGGAATGTAGGGAGGGATATAGCAGGCGATTCGGGGCGCGCAATATGGTTTTAGGGGGCCACCAGCCGGCCTTTAGCCCAGCCCAGCACCCGCCCGTCGATCACCAGCAGCGAGGCGGCGATCACCAGCGCGCCGGCGATTTCGCGCAGCGACAGCGGCTCGCCCAGCACTGCGACGCCGAGCAGGATGGCGGTGACCGGGATCAGCAATGTCACCAGCATGACATTCGAGGCGCCAGCCCGCGCCATGATGCGGAAGAACAGGATGTAACCCAGCGCGGTCGACAGCCCGGCGAGGCCGAACAGTGCAGCCCAGGTGGTCAGGCCGGGCATCGGCAGTTGCCACGGCTGGTCGACGGCCGCGGCGATGATCGTCATGAATACGCTCGACGAGATCAACTGACAGGTCGCGGTGGTGAGCGGCGGCACCTTGTTGAATTTGCGGCGTCCCCACAGGCCGGAAAAGCCGTAGCTCAAGGCGCCGCCAAGACAAAGGAGCATGCCGATGATCTGGCTTCCGGACTGCACATGGTCCGGGTCGCGCAGAACATAGACGCCGATGAGGCCGATGAGCACGCCGGCAACGCGGCGGGCGATCAGTTTCTCGTCGCCAAAGGCGGCCAGCACCAGCACGGTGAATAATGGCGTGGTTGCGTTCAGCACCGAGGCCAGCCCGCTGGAGGTGCGGAGCTGACCGGCGAAAATCAGCGAGAAGGGAATGACGTTGTTCAATAGCCCCATGATGATGAACGGCTTCCAGCCGGCGAGACCTATCGGCAAGCGGCCGCCCTGCATTCGAAACACCGGATAGATCAGCGCGGCGGCGAGCGCGACCCGCATCAGCGCCACGGTCATCGGCGGCAGTTCGCGCAAGGCCAGCCCGGCGAAAAAGAACGAGCCGCCCCACAGCACCGATAAAATGATCAATAGCAGCCACGATTGGCGGTCGATCGTCAAAGACGGGCTGGGCATTGCATTTCCTTCGGTGAGCGCGGGCGGCAGACTAGAGGCGGCGTGCGTGGCCGGTCCACCCGATTTCCATCTGCGGGAAT
>JAQSCR010000144.1:2753-3889 GCA_029945495.1 Pseudolabrys sp.
GCCAGCGCCCGTAACGCCACGGCAAGAACCAGCGCGCGTCGGCGGGCAGCGTTTTCGGCACGAAATCGAGGCCGTGCGTGCCCCAGGGCTGGCAGCGCAGAATGCGCGCCAGCGCCATCCATCCGCCCGCCCAAAGCCCGAAGCGGGTGATGGCTTCGTCGGCGTATTCCGAGCAGCTCGGAAGATGGCGGCAGCGCGGGCCGATCAAGGGCGAGAGCGTGTAACGGTAGACGGCCACCAGCGCGCGTCCGATCAGGCGCGGCAGGCTGGAAATGCTGAAAGTACGAGGGGACGAAGTCGGTGCGCTTTCCGGCATTCCGCTGTTCTAATCTCGCCTTGCCGCGATGAAAACGGGCTCGTCAAAGTTCCATAGCAAAAGTTCCAATGCGCTGGAACTGCTCATGGCGTAAGCAAATTTGGTCAACGATAGCGACCTTTTTACACTAGACGGGAATCCTTGCGTCGTTTTAAAAATGGCATGTTCGGGGTTTCGTGAAGGCGCGACGATTCGATGTGCAGTGCGCATTGTTTACCAATGTGTGATTCACATTAAGGACAGAGTCCGGCGTTTTCTTTACGCGCGACAAACGGTTCCGTTCCGCATGGGGACGAAAATTTGTCGGCCGCGTCGAAAGGGGAAGAATGCGTGGTTCCCTCCGTATTTCCCTGCTGGCGCTCGTTTTCGCGCCGGCTGTCCTGTTGACGGCGTCGCCCGCGCGGGCCGACGATCGCACGCTGCCGATGCGTTTCGAGCTGCGCCGGGAAGGGCCAGCCGAGAGCTGCGGCGTGGCCTGCAAGAATTTCATTTCGGCGAGCGGCGCGATAACGGCCGACAGCGCCCGCGACTTTAGCCGCGCCATGCAGGGCCGCGACCTGACCGGCGCCGTCCTGGTTCTCGATTCCGATGGCGGCTCGGTGCTCGGCGCCATCGCGCTCGGCCGCGAAATTCGCCAGGCCGGGCTGGCCACCACCGTCGGCCGCGTTGTCGATCTCAAAGGCGACCCCGGCGATATCCGCGTCGTGCTGTCGCCGCGCGCCGATTGCGAATCCATGTGCGCCTTCGTGCTGCTCGCCGGCTTGCAGCGCACGGTGCCGGGGGACGCCTTACGTGGTTCCTTCATGTTGAAGCACACACC
>JAQSCR010000145.1 GCA_029945495.1 Pseudolabrys sp.
CGCGCCGAGCGTAGTGTGGGTCGTCGGCGTGCGCGGCGCGTAGGTCTCGCCGACCAGGGCGGCGACCGCGGTATCGGACAGCTGCGCCAGATAGGCCTTGCCGTTGGCCGTGCAATAGAGCGGGCAGGTTTCGCCGACGGCGGAGTCGGTGCGCAGGCGGTGCGAGCCGATCACCTGATCGATGAAGACCAGATAATCCTTCTTGACCGTCGAGAGATCGACCGTTTCTTCCAGCTCGGCCGACAGCCGCTCGAGCAAGGGACGCGCCAGCGAGATGAAGTCGCTGCGCACCGAAGCGGCCAGCCGCATGATGGTCGGCCCGAGGCGGACGCGGCCATTCGGCGTCGCCGCGATCACCAGCTTTTCGGTCTCCAGCGCGGCGACGATGCGTTGCACGGTCGAGCGCGCGAGCTGAACGCGCTGCGCGATCTGGCCGAGGCTGAGGCCGGAATTTTCGTCTTCGAGGGCGCGCAAGATAGCGGCCGCCCGCGCGATCACCTGCACCTGGCTCTTATCGTTGGTGACGTGGCGATCCATGACACGTATGCCCCTTGATGCTCCTACCCGTGGCGACGTGGCGTTCTTTGCCGCCTTGCATCGTGGGTTATGATAGCCCAATATATGATACAGAGAAAAGCGAAAACTTCGGGACGCGCGCACAAGCGACGGTTGGTTGTTTCCGAATTGTTCAACCGTCGAGGAATTGCAGTGCGAAGATGTGGCCGGTAACGACGCGGCGGAGTTGCCAGGGCTCTCAGCGCGCCGCGCCGCGCGTCATTTTGGCAGCTCGATCTGCCGGCCGAGGATTCGCCGCGAAAATCGGCGCGGCTCCATCGGTTTGGCGAAGAAAAAGCCCTGAATGATATGGAAGCCCAGTTCGCGGGCCATGATAAAATCGGCGCGCGTCTCAACGCCGACGGCGACGGTCCGTGCTCCGAAGCGGTCCGCGATTTCAACGATGCGCCGGCAGTTCCACTGTTTCAGGCGGTCGTCGGCGCAGCCGCTGACGAACTGCCGATCGACTTTGATCTCGGCGAATGGAAAATCGTCGACGCTCATGAGCGTCGGCCACTCTTCCCCGACATCGTCGACCGAGACGCCGATGTTGAGCAACCGAAGCCGACGCGCAATCGTGGCCGCCGACTCAATATCGCGCACGATATCCGAGGCGCGGAGCTCGACGATGAGTCCTTCGAAGGCGGGGTGCCGCGGCATGCTGTTCGCCAACACCTCGATTGCCATCGGGTCTTGCAGGAAGGCGATGGGCAAATTGATTGAAAGTGCGACGTGGCCATAGGTGGTAAGAAAGTAGTGCCAGTTCCTGACCGCCCGCGTGATCACGAATTCCGACAATCGGCGGAAATTTGGGTCGGCGGCGTCAGGCAGAAAATGCGCCGGCGGCACGATCCCCCAGGTCGGATGGCGCAGGCGCACCAGCGCTTCGGCTCCGTGCAATGACAGCGAACGCAATTCAATTTTTGGCTGATACCAGAGATCGAGCCAGTCGGCATGCAGCGCCGCGGCAACGTCGACGGGAGGATTGGGCGGCCGATCGTAATGCCGCAACGTTGCCGTCCTTTGCCGCAGGTCATAGTCGTTGAACGGCGTCGACAGCAAGGGCAACATATCCAGCCCCAGTTCTTCGCCGACGCGCAGAAGAGCGGCGGTCATGGGGTAGGCCTCGGCGCCGAAGATCAGGACGTTGCCGGGAAAGCGGAGCCGGTGGAGTTCTTCGAGTATCGCGTTGGCGGCGAGGCCGCCGCCCGACAGGCCGATGATGAAAAGGTCCGGCTGGTTATCCGCGACAATCGCGGCGACCGACTCGACGGCCGCGCATTCGCTGCAGACGAAGTCGAGGTCTTCAAGCGCCTCACGCAGAAACTCTCTGATGTGTCGCTTGCTGTCGGCGACGCAGGCGCGCGGCGCCACCTTGCGCCGGCCGAATGTAGTGACGAGATCCGTTTCCGCGCGCGATTTAGGCATTTCCATACACACCTCAATTCGAATGATCGGGTAATGTGATGGTGCGCTTGGTCAGCACTAGGCCGCCGGGGAGTCTTGCACGCTTAAATGCCCGGTTATTATTAATCGGGATATTGCCGATAAAATGCGAACGGAATTCCGTTCAAATTCTTTTCAATTCCATCGGCAAGAAGGATTGTTTGGCTGAAATGGCCGCGTGAACGTTACGGCGCGATCACCCGTAACGGCTTGCCATCGAGATACGCGCGGATGTCCTCGACGATGTCGGGGAAATATTTGCGGTAGTTCTGTTCGCTGACATAGCCGAGATGCGGGGTCAGCACGACATTGTCGAGCTTGCGATAGGGATGGTCGAGCGGCAGCGGCTCGACCTCGAAGACATCGAGGCCGGCTCCGGCGATTTGTCCGTCCTGCAACGCCTTCAGCAGCGCAGTCTGGTCGACGATCGGCGCGCGCGCGGTATTGATGAGATAAGCGCTCTTTTTCATGCGGCCGAGGTCGGCTGAGGTGATCAGCCCGCGCGAGCGGTCGCTCAACTGATAATGGATCGACACGAAATCCGCCTTGGCGAACAGGTCTTCGCGGCTGGCATAATCGACGCCGGCCTCGCTGGCTCTGTCCGGCGTCAGGTTTTGGCTCCAGGCCATGACCTTCATGCCGAACGCCTTGCCGATGCCGGCGATGCGTTGCCCGAGCTTGCCGAGGCCGACGATGCCCAGCGTCATGCCTTCGAGGTCATGACCGATGGTCACCTGCCAGGGCTCGCCGGCTTTCATCCGCGCATTTTCGAATCCGATATGGCGGGTCAATTCCAGCATCAGACCGAAGACGATACCGGCGGTCGGATTGCCGGCGGTGCCGGTGCCGCAGACAGTGACGCCGCGCTCGGCCGCCGCCTTGACGTCGAAGGAGTTGTTCTTGGCGCCGGTAGTAATCAGCAGCTTCAATGCGGGCAGGGCCTCGATTACCGCGCGCGGGAACGGCGTGCGCTCGCGCATGCCGGCCACGATGGCGAACCCCTGCAGCGCCTTGATGGCCTCGGCCTGGCTGGCGAAGGGCTTGTCGAAGACCTTGATCTCGACGTCTTTGGCGATCGCCGACCAGTCGGCATATTTCAATGCGACGCCCTGATAGTCGTCGAGAATGGCGGCCTTGAGCATATGGTCGAACCCTTATCGCTGCGCCGGACAAACGCCGGATGGCGCCACCTTAAGGGCGGGGCAACGAAAGGAAAGGGGTGTCAGTCGGGCAGATTGCCGGCGCGGAAGGTGCCGTATTTGGCGTGCCAGGCCGGGCCCGGGCCGCGCATGTAGTGCTGCTCCGGGCGGTACGGTCGGACCGCGTCGCGAGACAGTTCCTGCCAGAAGGCGGCGAGCACTCGGCCGAGGGCGGCGAAGGGGCGCCCAAGAGTCCGGACCGGCGCCATTTCCGCGGACCCCAAAATCGCTGCAATCGCTCGACCCATGACCCGCTCCTAAAGTGACGCACCCTGGAATGCCTGGCGGGCAGCGTTGGCCCGCTTTCCCCTTGGTCGCCTTGAGCGGCGGCCTGGTTCACGACCCAGGATGCCCCCCATCCGTTAAAGCGGCATTGGGAAAGGCATCATTCGAATAAATATCGATCGACAGCCTTTCCAGAGTTTTACCGGCCGCGCCGGCGCCCCGGCGCGCTTGCCCTTTGGGGTTCCGCTCGCTACATCAGCCACGACTTTCCCGACAAAGGGTTCTGTGGCGCGCTTCGCGCGCCGGGGGGCGTATTTAGCCCGGACTATCAGGGGTTTTTCAGGCAATGAACGGTCGTCAATTCATCTACCATATGCGCGGTCTGTCGAAGACCTATCCGGCCGGCAAGAAGGTCCTGGATAACGTCAACCTGTCGTTCTACCCGGATGCCAAGATCGGCG
>JAQSCR010000146.1 GCA_029945495.1 Pseudolabrys sp.
TCGGGCTGGTCGCGCCGGCCAGGACCGATCCGGCGATCGTCGACAAGCTCAACGACGCGCTGTTGCGCGCGCTCGGCGACGCCACGGTGAAGCAACGCCTCGCCGCGCAGCAGGCCGAGGTATCGCCCGGCACGCCGGCGCAATTCGGCGCGATGATCGCCGAAGCGGGTGGGCGAATGCGCCGCGCCACGCAAGCCGCGCATATCAGCATCGAGTAAGTGAGTTAAAATCCGGTCGCAAACCTGGCCATCACCACGACGATGGCGACCTGCAGGCAGCCCTGCAGCGCGACCACCCGCACATAAGTGCGCATCCAGCCCTTGATCTTGTCCTGGTCGGGCCGCTCCTTGAGAATCTCGAAATAAAGCTTGAGATTGGTCGGCAGCAGATAGCCGAGGCCCTGGATCGTCAGTACGGTGACGATGGAAAGCGCCGCGATCACCCACCAGAATTCCGGAAGCCCAAGATCGAGAAAGCCGAGCCGCACCGCCAGGAACCAGCCGGCGGTCGAGGTGATGGTCGACAGTGTCGGCATCAGGATCAAGGTGCGCGGCATGATGCCGGCGATCATGCTGCGGCGGGTCTCGAACGAGACGTGGCGCAGCACCGGGCCGATGACGAAGCCCATGAACAGGTCGATGCCGGTCCACAACACGCCGGCCATGACATGGACGAAATTCAAGAGCCACAGGCTGTTGCCGAGAATGGCGGCGACCATCGCCGCCAAAGCCGCGAGCGCGGCGGCGACATAGGACCAGCGCAGCGGCGAGGCGACCGCCGCCGGCCGCGGCGATACGGCATCGCTCTGTTGGGCAATTTCAGTCATGCGGCATCCTCGCGTTCAGACGCGGGATGTTAACGCATGATTCGAACCGGGGAAATCGGTCCGCCTGCGCTCAGGAGCGCATTGCCACCGGTGCCGGCCGCTTGTCGCAGTCTGCTTCGGCCGCCGGGGCCGCCGCCAGATGGCGATAATAGTTGAGCACATAGACACGGATAGCGGAGGACAGGTTGGCGCCTTCACGCGAGGTGTCGATGGTCTGCAGCAAAGCCGGCAGACCGGTGTTGGTCGACGTCGCGATCTGGCGCAACGACAGCCAGAATTCATCCTCCAGCGAGACGCTGGTCTTGTGGCCGTTCAACTCGATCGATCGCTTGATGATCGCCGATTTCAATTCCAGCGGCGGACGTTCGGTGCTTGCGCTGTGTAGCATTGGTTTGGTCGCCTGGCTTGTCATCGATCAGCCCCATATTGGCCCTATCGTTCAAATAACAGCGCGCCGCCGTGATGGATTGAGCCATGTCAAAAGAACGTCACAAATTTAGCCGCCCCCGCTTGCGCCGGCGCGGCGTCAGCGGCCGGACGGCTCGTCGGGCGCGGGCCTGGATTCGCGGATCGTGGTGTTGCAGCTCAGGCATTCGAACAGATCGAAGCGAGGAATGTCGTCGCGCGTCTTCTTCGCCTGCATGGCGATACCGCAGATCGGGCAATGGCGGAGGGGAGGACGCGGGCGTGATTTCAAATCGATGGCCGGTGCTTTAGACCTCGACGGGGTGCCGAGGGACTTCAATAATCCAGCATCAGCAGACTTTTGCCCGGAGGATTTGATCCAGATCAAATTGCCGCAGCTTGATTACGCCTTGGCCGTGTCTCGACCGTATTTGCCGGCTCCGCCTCAACCGGCGCGCGAAGGTGTGGCGCCCAAAGACTTGGCGCTCAAAGACTTGGCGCCCAAAGACTTGGCGCAAATGAGCGGACGTGTGCAGCGCATTCTGATTTATCTCAATGCGCGACGAAGGTTCGTTCGGCAACATTGCAAGATGTGGCACCCGATAACGACCGCACCCGCCGACCGCGACATCGAACTGGCCGTCCTCGACCGGGAGGGGCAGCATGCCTTGGTGTTTCCGTGCCGGCGCATTGCCGCCGGCTGGATGAACGCGCAGAGCGGCGAGCGGCTGGATGTGCACCCGACTCACTGGCGCGTTTGGGCGGAGGGCGGCGGCGCCAAGCCCGCTCGTACTGGCGGCTAATTCAGGCCGCTAGAGCCTTTCCGGCTTTGATAGAATCAAAGCCGGGGCTCTAGCTCTTTGTTTTGACGCGTTTTCTTCACGCGAACCGGTTTCCACTTCGCTCGAAAACGCTCTAGTTCCGAGCGTGAGACGCGGCAGCGCCAGATGCCGGCGCAAGAACCTGGTTGATTTCCTGGGCATTGACGCGACCGCGACCGCTGAACTGATACAGCGCCAGCGACACCAGTGCGATGATGACGATGGCCATCCCCAGCCGCACGCATTGATCCACCACCATCATATGTCCCCCGATCGTCTTGAAAGTCCCCACCGGCGGTAAGGCTAGTTGCCGCGCCGGGCGCAGGCCATCGCGGCTTGCCAACGCGGTGAACCGATAGGGTTAAAACCCGGCCGGTTAACGACGCGCTTGGGGCGGTATCAAGGCAAAGCCCAGTACGAATCGTTAAGGCGGTGCGGCAAGGCAGGCATGCGCCAGCGCGCCCGCGCTGGCCCGGGCCACATATCGCCTGCGCCAGGACGTTCAGGAGCGCCCATTATCAGGGGCGAGAGCGGCATTTGCGGCGCATCGCCGACGCGACGCCGCGAGCGAGGGGAACCAGGCGCGCAAGGCATGCGGGAAAATTAAAGTGAAAAAAAATCCTCACTTAGGCGATTTGGGCGGTATATTGCCGCCATGATTGACCATGAAGACTTTTCCGTTGTCGTGAAGAACCGCGCGCATCCGCCCAAGCCCTGGCGCTGGGAAATCTATCGCGCCGGGCGCACCTCGCCGATCGAGCACAGCCAGATCTATTTCGAGACGATGTCGGAAGCCAGCCGCGCCGGCAAAGCCGCGCTCAAGCTGATGCTGAGTGAAGTGCAGAGCTAAAGCTCTGCCTTGCGGCGCGGCAACGCCGCCGATGCACCGTTTATCCGGCACGCCCAGCGCGCGGAATCTTTGAGCGCCAGCTTGAGGTGTTCGGGCAGTTTGACATGAAAGCGGCCGCGGACCGCGGCGGCCTAAACGAAATGGACGCCGATTCTGTTGGCCGAGCGCCATTCGACGTGGCAATTCCGCTTGACGGTTTCGGGCCGGATCAGAAGCGTGAAATCGTCCGGGATGCCGACCGGGCTGTCGACTTCAAGCGCCGCGCCTTCGTCCGAGAGATTGCGAATGACGCAATCGATGCCGGCCGCGAGGCCAAAAATGATTGACCCGCCTTTCAACGTCCGATGACGCGGAGTGCTTCGCCGTTCCTGCATGGCCACTACCGATACGCCTCGCAGGCTTACTTGGCGGTAAACGGCGCCGGCTGCTTACCGTAAAAATGCAATAAACTCGCTTAATGCCAAGATTTGCAATGCCAAGAATTTGCGCTGTTGAAAATTTTCGATACTGAAATCATTGAACGACACAGGCTAGTACCCGCCTACCGGCCCGCAAATGAAAGATGCCGCCAGTTGGGGCGGCCTATTCGGGCATCGGAATGCCAAGTTCTTTGATCGTGCGGGCGCATAGACGCGCCGGATCGTGCTCACCCAGGCGGTAGACTTGGATGATCTTGCTGGCGACGAGGCTGCACACAGGGTCGGCGCGATCTGTCAGCTCAAGGAGTTTGAGAGCGGCATCGTAGGCGCTGGTCAGACGACCAACATCCTCAGGATCGAAGGATTCTTCCTGCAATAATCGGGCAATCGGCATGGCTCTACCCACAACCCACAGCGAAGTTCCATTGTCATACTGGGTCAGAAGAAAGTCGAATAAAAAACGTATGAGAATCCCACCGAACTAGCAGGCTGTTGAAGAAGTCGCTCGTTTTCTCTGCGCTATCGTGATTCAATTT
>JAQSCR010000147.1 GCA_029945495.1 Pseudolabrys sp.
GGCAGCAAGCACTTCTTCCTGCTTGTCCATCGTGAGGGCAAATCCGAAGGGCAAGGCCCGCTGGCAGACGCCGCCGTCAACGAATATGGCGCGCATGATATTGTGCCCGGCGTCGGCGGCGAACCGCGCGGCTATCTCGAATTCACAAAGGCCGACGGCGACAAGGCCTATGTCAAATGGCTGATCCAGGCTATTTTCGTTCCCGGCCCGGACGGCAAGCCGAAGTTGCTCGACAACGGTGTGTGGCAAGTTGTGAGCGGCACCGGCAAATTAAAGAGCCTCAAGGGAGCTGGCACATTCCATCTGCTCACGACCGGGCCTACGGAACGCCGTTTCGTTCTGCAGGGCGAACTGGTTCAGTAACAGAACATTGACAGCAATGTCCCTCAAGCTCACCGCGACAACAGCTGGCAATGCAGGCCTGCGGCCGCTTTCAGAGTTGTCGCTCGCCGAGCTATCGCGCATGGCGGATGCAGGCATCAAAGTCGTCGACTGCATCCGCGATCTCCATGCCAGCGGGACCAATCTCGTCGAGGACGTATTGCGCGGCAGCGCCGACTTCACCGAATGGGACCACTACCCCCCGAACGATGTGCAAGATCCCGCGTCGCACGCCCAGTATTACTTTCATGCCCATGCGCCGGAAGATCGAGACGCCCCCGACTTCGGCCATTTCCATACGTTTATGCGGCCGAAGGGTATGCCCGGCGGAGTTAGCCCTGCCGCAGTGCCGGGCCATGTCTTTCCGGCCGAGGAAAACGACGCGCTGTCGCATCTAGTTGCAATTTCGATGTCGCCGACTGGGATGCCGGAACGGCTGTTCACGACAAATCGCTGGGTAACAGGCGAGGTCTGGTACAAGGCCGCCGATGTCATCGCAATGCTCGACCGTTTCAAGATCGACGTCGAGACGCCCTCGCGGCCGCTCAATCAATGGCTCACTGCGATGGTCGTTCTGTTCAAACCGCAGATCGAACATCTTCTAGTCGAACGCGACCGCGCCATCGAGCGATGGCGCCTGCAACATCCTAACACCGACGTTTTTGAAGACCGGGGTTTGGAAATCGCGTCCGCTATGGAAATATCGCTCTATGACCACATCGAACAGCTTGATCGCCAGATTGATACGGCCTCGCATGCTTCGCGTTCAGATCGATGAAATACGCCCTTCTTTAATCCCTGGAAAATCGACACGACAACAAGGCGTATAAAATGACATTTCTCCCTTCAATGCGGAGAGGCGCGAGCCTTCTGGACCTGTTCAAAGCATTTCCGGAGACGAACGAACCTCCTATCCAATTCCATGAGGTTCTTTTGCGCGGCCCATCGCCATTCACCGAAGGCGAGCGCGAGCTGATCGCCGCCTACGTCTCCGGGCTCAACCATTGTCGCTATTGCCACGGCGTCCACATCGCGACTGCCGATCTATTGGGGGCACCGAAAAGCACGATCTTGAGCGCACTCGATGACATCGATGCGTCGCCGGTCGACCCGAAAATGAAGCCGGTCCTGCGCTACGCTCGCACGCTGACGCTCCAGCCCAGCGGCGCAACGCAAGCCGATGCCGATGCGATTTTTTCCGCGGGGTGGGACGAGACGGCTCTCTATCATACGGTCGCCGTGACCGCGCTTTTCAATTTCATGAATCGACTGGTCGAAGGCATGGGGATCGAACTTGACCCTGCTTATGTCAAACCAGCGTCCGAGCGCCTGGCAAAAGGCGGCTACCTGCCGCTGATCGAGATGATGAAGCGCAAAACCTGAGCTACGGAAGGAAAGCAATATGCTGCGCGTATTGATCGCTGCCATGGCGACTTTCATGACATTGTCGGCGGCGACCGCAGGCTCGGTGGCGCCGCGCAACGGATGGGTGGTCGTTAATACGGCTCAATCTTTTTCGGAGCTTTCCAATCGCCTTGAGACCGCAGTGAAGACTGAGAAAATGGGCCTCGTGACATCGGCGAGCGCGTCCGAGGGGGCGAAAGCCGCAGGCATAACGATTCCGGGCAATCGTGTCGTTGGTGTTTTCCGCAACGATTTTGCAAGACGGATGCTCAGCGCGAGCGTCGCCGCCGGCATCGAGGCGCCGATCCGCATTTACGTTACCGAGAATCCGGACGGCACCTCGACGTTGTCGTACAAAAAGCCCAGTTTCGCATTCGGTCCGTATTACGGCGAAGGCAAGGATGACCTTAAGGGGCTTGCCGAAGAGCTGGACGTCATTTTTTCAAAGATTGTCGAAATGGCGACGAAATAGAACCTGTAGGCGCGTCAGGCCTTCAGCCTGGAGCGTAACCTTTTTCCCGATCAGGACGAAACATCCAGGGAGCGCGCCCAACGGCCCGCCCGCGGCGACCTCTGTCGCCGTGAAAACTTCACCTGGAGGATAAACAATGTCCAATCACGCCGCGTCCATCCTTGTTGCCAGCGCCTTTGCCGCCGCCCTTGGCTCGCTCGCCTCCGCGCCCGTCCATGCGCAGTCCAGCGACATGCAAAAGATGATGATGCAGAAGCAAGAAGAGACCGTCAAAGCGGTGAAGTCCGGCAAGTTCGAGACCTGCTTCGGCGTCGCGCTCAAGGGCCAGAACGACTGCTTCGCCGGCGCCGGGACGACATGCGCCGGGACGAGCACGACCGACTATCAGGGCAATGCTTTCAAGCTTGTCGCCAAAGGCACTTGCACGACAATCCAGACGCCCAAAGGCGCGGGCAGCCTTAAGGCCAAGGCCTAATCACAGCAATGATTTTCGCCGACGGCGGGCGGGCGATTCCCGCCCCCGCGGCGACCTTCATTCCGAGACCTGACCTAGCCGGTGATTTAATCATGACGCTTCGGTCCATTCCCACAAAACCGCTGGCACAAGCAATTCCTGCGCGCGGCGGCGTCGGTCTCAAGGCCGAACATTACAAGACGATCCTGGAAACGGCTCCAAACATCGGCTTCTTTGAAGTTCATGCTGAGAACTACATGGGAGATGGCGGGCCGCCTCACCGCTATCTCACAAAGATCCGCAGCCGTTATCCGCTGTCGCTTCATGGGGTAGGATTGTCGATCGGCGCCGACCGGCCGCTCGATCGCGATCATCTTAGTCGCCTCAGGAATCTCATCAATCGCTATCAGCCCGGTCTGTTCTCAGAACATCTTGCCTGGTCGACGCATGACGCGGGATTTTTTAACGACCTGTTGCCTGTGCCATATACGGCCGAGACGCTTGCGCGTGTGGTCGAGCATATCGATCAAGTGCAGGATACGATAGGCTGCCAGATGCTGTTGGAGAATCCGACAACCTATCTTGCCTTTTCCGACAGCACTTATTCCGAAATCGACTTCATCGCCGAGGTGGCCAGGCGCACCGGTTGCGGCCTCCTTCTCGATATCAACAACGTGTATGTCGCCTCCGTCAATCAGCAATGGAACTCGGAGCGCTACATCGACGACTATCCGCTTGCGCATGTGCAGGAGATTCACCTTGCCGGTTACGCCCCGGAGGCTGACGAAAAAGGCCGTCCGCTTCTGATCGACACCCATGACAGGCCTGTCGACGAAATCGTATGGCGGCTGTTCGAACACGCCATCGAACGCCTCGGTCCGGTTCCAACATTGATCGAATGGGATGCAAAGGTACCCGCGTGGTCCGAGCTCGTGGCTGAGGCCGGCCGGGCGGAAGCCATCATGTTCGCCGTCGGGCGCAAGGATCAGCGATATGCAGCGATTGGCTGACAGGCAGAGCGGCTTTGCCGCAGCGCTGCTCGATCCGTCGCTCGCCGTTCCACCGGAACTTGTCGGGCCGGACGGCAAGCCGAGCCCAAAGCGGTTCGCCGTTTACCGGAATAATGTCGTTGTCGGACTGACCG
>JAQSCR010000148.1 GCA_029945495.1 Pseudolabrys sp.
GGCCTTTTCGACGTCGCCGGCGACGATGCGGCCATGCGGACCGGAGCCGGCGATGCGCGACAGATCGATGCCGCGCTCCGACGCCAAACGCCGCGCCAACGGCGTAATGAAGGCGCCGGTTGCGAGCTTCGCCGGCCCGAAATTGCGCGCCGGCGAGCGGACCTCGTTGAACGGGTCCATCTTGATCGGCGTCGATGGGCGGCTGGGCGCGGCCGGCGACGCAACGGCGGCAGGCGACACGGCCGGAGCCGCGGCTTTCGCCGCAACGGGCGCGGCAGCGGGCGAGGAAGTCACGACGCCATCGGCGCCCGACAGCACGGCAACCACGGCGCCGACCTTGGCGGTTTCACCGACCTGAAAACGGATATCGACGATGGTGCCGGGAAACGTCGCCGGCACTTCCATCGAGGTCTTGTCGGTTTCGATCTCGAACAGGTTGTCGCCCGGCTTGACGGCGTCGCCGGCCTGCTTGAACCACTTCACGATCTTACCCTCGGTGACGGTCTCGCCGAGTTGCGGCATCAGGACGTCCATCGCTTGCCTCGTTTCACTTGATGCGTTCCCAAGTGACCTCCAGTGTCGAATTGGGCGGCCGCAGCACCAGCCGGTCGCCGATAAACTCGATCCGGCGGACGAAATCGCCGGCATCGCCCGGCTGAATTGTCGCTTGGCGGTGATGCGTCACCGTCCCGGCCGATTCGTCGATCGAATAGGTGCCAAAATAGGCGATGTAGTCCTTGAGCGCGAGGAAAGCCTCATCTGGCGTCATGACGGCGCCGGCCCGCGTGCGCAAGACATCGGGCGCGATCTGCACCGACATCTCGCCGTGCGGGCCGTAGTAGATCATGCCTTTCGGATTCGCGCCGCGATCCCAATTCTGGCCGTTAAGCCGCGTGCCGATATAACGCCACGCGCCCTGTAGCTTCCGCCGGATCTCGCCTTCTGCCGCGCTCATATTCGCTTTCTCGACTCGCTTACCACGTCATCGACACGTATTGCGTTTCGAGAAATTCCTTCATGCCTTCCTGCGCGCCTTCGCGGCCGAGGCCGGACTGTTTGGTGCCGCCGAACGGCGCCGCCGGATCGGACACAATGCCGCGATTGAGGCCGATCATGCCGAAGTCGAGCTTCTCGGACACGCGCAGGCCGCGCGACAGATCCTTGGTGTAGAGATAGGCAACCAGACCGTATTCGGTGTCGTTAGCGCGTTGGATCGCCTCGGCCTCGGTCTTGAAGGTCTGGATCGAAGCTACGGGTCCGAAGATTTCTTCACGCAGCATCATGGCGTCGTTCGAGACATTGGTGATCACGGTCGCCGGATAGAAGAACCCGGGGCCGTCCGGCGTCTTGCCGCCGACCAATACCTTGGCGCCTTTGGCGACGGCGTCGTCGACCAGCTCGACGACCTTGTCGCGGCCTTCCTTGTTGACCAGCGGCCCGAGCGCGACACCGTCGTCGAGGCCGTTGCCCATCTTGAGGCCGCCCATTTTGGCGGTGAGCTTCTTGGCAAACTCGTCATGCACGTTCTCGTGCACGTAGAAGCGATTGGCGGCGGTGCAGGCCTCGCCCATGTTGCGCATTTTGGCAATCATGGCGCCGTCGATCGCCGCGTCGATGTCGGCATCCTCGAACACCAGGAACGGCGCATTGCCGCCCAATTCCATTGCCGGCTTGACGATGTTGTCGGCGGCTTCGTGCAACAGCTTGCGGCCGACTTCCGTACTGCCGGTGAACGAGACGACGCGCACGCGCATGTCGTGCAGCATCGCCGAGACGACCTTGCCGGACGAGCGCGACGGAATGACGTTGACCACGCCGGGCGGCACGCCGGCTTCTTCCAGCGCCGGCATCAGCGCCAGCATGGTGAGCGGTGTGTCGGAGGCGGGCTTGAGCACCACCGGGCAACCGGCGGCGAGCGCCGGGCCGATCTTGCGGGTCGCCATCGCCGCCGGGAAATTCCACGGCGTCACCAGCACGGCGATGCCGGCCGGTCTGTGCTGCACGAAGATGCGAGCGCCGGACGACGGCGCCATCGACACCTGACCGTTGTTGCGGACGGCTTCCTCGGCATACCAGCGGAAGAATTCGGCGGCGTAGGCGACTTCGCCGCGCGAATCGGTGAGCGACTTGCCGTTCTCCAGCGTGATGATTTTCGCGAAGCGTTCGGCATCGCGCATGATCACTTCATAGGCCTTGCGCAAAATTTCGCCGCGCTCGCGCGGCTTGCGGCCGGCCCAGCCTTCGAAAGCCGCCTGCGCGGCGTCGACCGCGGCCTTGGCGTCCTCGACGGTGGCGCTCGCCACCGAGGCGATGGTCTTCTCGGTCGCCGGATCGATCACGTCGAAACGGCCGCCGTCGGAGGCCTTTTTCCACTTGCCGCCGATCCAAAGATCGGTCGGCACATTGGCGAGAAGATTGTCGTACATGGATGAGACTCCTTACGAGCTTAGCTTCCGAGCGACCGGCGGATCGTATCGACAATCCGCTCCGGCGTCGGCAGCACGATGTCTTCGAGGATATCGGCGGCCGGCAGCGGAATATGCGGCGTTGTGATTCTCACTGGAGGTCCGTCGAGATCGTAGAACGCCTCATCGGCGACGATCGAGACGATCTCGGCGCCCCAGCCGCACAGCCGCGGATTTTCCTCGACCGTGAACAGCCGGTTGGTTTTGGCGACCGACGCCAGAATGGTCCGGGTATCGAGCGGCACCAGCGAGCGCACGTCGATGACTTCGCAGTCGATGCCGTGTTCCGACTTCAGCGTTTCGGCGGCAACAAGAGCGCGCGACACCATCAAAGCCAGCGCGACGATGGTGCAGTCCTTGCCGGGCCGCACGATCTTGGCGGTGCCGAGCGTGTCGAGGATCTCGCCGTCGGGCACCTCGCCCTTGGTCGCATAGAGCGACTTGTGCTCGAGGAAGATCACCGGATCGGGATCGCGCACCGCGGCCGCCAACAGGCCGACGACGTCGAGCGGTGTCGATGGCGCCACGACCTTGAGGCCGGGAATCATCATGCACCAATTCTCGACGCTCTGGCTGTGTTGCGCGCCGAAGCGCGAACCGGCGCCGTTGCCGGTGCGCACGACCAGCGGGCACTTGGTCTGCCCGTTCGACATGTAGCGGCTCTTCGGGAACTCGTTGGCGATGTAGTCGAAGCAGACCGCGAAGAAATCCGAGAACATGATTTCGGCGATCGGCTTCAGGCCGGTCATCGCCGCGCCCATGGCGGCGCCCAGGATCGCCTGTTCGGAGATCGGCGTGTCGCGCACGCGCAACGGGCCGAACTGCTCGTACAGGCCGACCGTCGCCTTGAACACGCCGCCGGCCTTGGCGACGTCCTCGCCGAGAAACACGACATCGTTGTCACGCGCCATTTCCTGCGCGATGCCGCGAATGACCGCGTCACGATAGGTTATTTCCGCCATCTTAATTTCTCCACGCCCAGCCGCCATCGGCGTAGACATCGGTTGTCAGGATATCGAGCGGCGGCATCGGCGCCGCCTTGCACACTTCGGTCGCGTCATCGACCTCCTTGCGCACGCTGGCGTCGATTTCCGCGATTCTTTCATCGCTGACGCCGAACTGCTTCAGCCGCTCGCGATAAACCTTGATCGGGTCGTGCTCTTTCCACTTTTCCAGTTCGCCCTCGGGGCGATACTTGGCCGGATCGGCGCGCGAATGGCCGCTGTGGCGATAGGTCATGCACTCGATCAGCGACGGGCCGTCGCCGGCGCGCGCCTTGGCAAAAGCCTTCTGCGCGGTGCGATAGACGACGTCGGCGTCGTTGCCGTCGATGACGATGCGCTCGAGCCCGTAGGCCGATGCGCGGTCGGCGGCC
>JAQSCR010000149.1 GCA_029945495.1 Pseudolabrys sp.
CTCATCCCGTTCCGGCCCCGACCAGACCGCCGACAGCGGGATCATATGGGCGAGATTCACTGTGCTGATGGGTGGTTGCCGCACGTTGGCGTAGACGTGGCCGGGCAGTGAACCCAGCCACGCATCTACCGCATTGATGGACTCGGGCATGGCGGTGAAGTCGCGGCCCTGGATGACCTTCTCGACGAGGCGCAGTTTCTCGGCGGCGATGCGGGGATCGTTGTCCCAGACGGTGACGGTCGCCGTTACATAGGCTTGCCCCGCATAGTCGGCTCCGAGTTCCTGCAAGGCGAGATCAGCATCGGCCGCTTTATTCGCCGCATCGGTGTCTACAAGGACTGAGGCCTCGTTGGTCATCACCTCCTTGAGGATGGCGGCGATGGATTTGCGCTTGGAAAACCATTGCCGCCTGATCTTGGTCAGCAGCTTGGTGGCGTCAGTCTTGTCGAGCAGGATCGCGCGGGTCGACCAGCGGTAGGGAAATGCCAGCCGGTTCAACTCGTCAAGCAGACCCGGCGTGGTCGCTGTCGGAAAACCAACGACTGTCAGAACGCGCAGATGCGCCTCTCCGAGACGTGGCTCTAATCCGCCGGTGAGCGGTTGATCGGCCAGCAGCGCGTCGAGATACATCGGCGTCTCGGGCACGCGGACACGATGGCGTTTGGTCGAAACACAGGAATGCAGATAAGTCAGCGTCTCGGGCGCACCGAGCCAGGCGCATTCGGGCATGAAGCCTTCGATGAGCTGAAGCACGCGGTCGCTACGATCAACGAAACCGCGCAGGATTTCATGCGCATCGACGCCGGATTGGGCGCGGCCCTCATAGAGCCAATTTTCGGCGCGAGCGGCGTCTTCCTCTGGCGGAAGATAGAGAATGGTCAGGAAGTAGCTGGATTCGAAATGCGATCCCGCTTCCTCGAAGTCGGCCTTGCGCTCCGCATCGACCAGGGCGGACGCGGCGTCGGGAAACCTGCTCGCGGGATAGGTCGCTGCCGCATGGCGTTGGGCTTCGACGAAGATGGCCCAGCCGGAGCCGAGACGACGAAAGGCGTTGTTGAGCCGACCGGCGACAGCGACCAGTTCGGCCGGCACGGCGCTATCAAGATCGGGACCGCGGAAGCGCGCGGTGCGCTGGAAAGAGCCATCCTTGTTGAGGACGACGCCTTCGCCAGCCAGGGCGACCCAGGGCAGGAAATCGGCAAGGCGGGTCGCTGTGCGGCGGTATTCGGCGAGGTTCATCATGATTGCACCTCAGACGCTCAAATGGCCAGGGATGCGCAGATGCCTGCGCACCACATCGACAAACATCGGATCGCGCTTGGCCGCCCAGACCGCCGCGAAGTGGCCGACGGCCCAGAGGCCAAGGCCGACGAGCCAAAGGCGCAGGCCAAGGCCCAAAGCGGCGGCCAGCGTGCCATTGAGGATGGCGATCGCGCGCGGCGCGCCGCCGAGCAGGATGTGCTCGGTCAACGCCCGGTGAACTGGAACGGAGAAGCCCGGCACTTCGCCGGCGCCGTGATGGAGCATTGTCATCAGACGAGTGCTCCGCCGCCGAACGAGAAGAACGACAAGAAGAACGAACTGGCCGCAAAGGCGATCGAGAGGCCGAAGACGATCTGGATCAGTTTGCGGAAGCCACCCGATGAGTCGCCAAAAGCGAGCGTCAGGCCCGTGGTGATGATGATGATCACCGCAATGATCTTGGCGACCGGCCCTTCGATCGATTGAAGAATCTGCTGGAGCGGTTGTTCCCACGGCATGGACGAGCCGGCCGCATGGGCGGCGGGCGCGAGCGCAAGTGTGAGAACGGTGATGGAGGCGGTCGTCGCGATATGCCGGCGCAGTCGAATGGCATGTTGAATCATGAGGGATCTTCCGTTTGTTCGAGGGTTGCTGGTGTGATGAACGGCGATGGTGTGTCCGCCGCTGCGATCTGATAGTCGCCGTCCGCGCCGAGGCCCTCGATGTGGGCGAGTTCGGAGAGACGGCGCTGCGAGCCGCGTCCCGACAGTACGGCGACGAGATCGATGGTCTCGGCGATCAGCGCGCGCGGCACGGTAACGACGGCTTCCTGGATGAGCTGTTCGAGACGGCGGATCGCACCAATCGCTGAGCCCGCATGGATGGTGCCGATGCCGCCGGGATGTCCGGTGCCCCAGGCTTTCAGGAGGTCAAGGGCTTCCGGGCCGCGCACTTCGCCGATGGGAATGCGGTCGGGGCGCAAGCGTAAACTGGAGCGCACGAGTTCAGAGAGCGAGGCGACGCCGTCCTTGGTTCGAAGCGCCACGAGATTGGGTGCGGCGCATTGTAGTTCGCGCGTATCCTCGATCAGCACCACGCGATCGGACGTCTTGGCGACCTCGGCCAGAAGAGCGTTTGTCAGAGTGGTCTTACCGGTCGATGTGCCGCCCGCGACCAGGATGTTCTTGCGTGTCGCGACGGCGCACCGCAGCGTCTCGGCCTGCCCGGCATTCATGATGCCAGCGGCGACATAATCGTCGAGCGTAAAAACAGCGACGGCTGGCTTGCGAATCGCAAAGGCCGGAGCCGTCACCACAGGCGGCAACAGGCCTTCAAACCGCTCTCCCGTTTCGGGGAGCTCGGCCGAGACGCGCGGACGACCGGGATGGACTTCGGCGCCGACATGATGAGCGACCAGCCGCACGATACGTTCGCCGTCGGCGGGCGAGAGTCGCTCTCCGGTATCGGACAAGCCCTCGGACAGCCGGTCGATCCATAGCCGACCATCGGGGTTGAGCATGACTTCGACGATTTGCGGGTCATCCAGGAATCCGGCGATGGCGGGGCCGAGCGCGGTGCGCAACATGCGCGCGCCGCGCAATAGCGCTTCGGATTTTTGGTGTGTACTCGCCACGTCGTCCCCGTTTTTCTTTTGGGACGCAAAGGCGGCCCGTCATCGGGGATGAGTAAAAGAGCCAGAAATGAGGCTACTGCAACAGGGACGAGGGCGTAGTAGTGGGGTGGCGTAGAAAGACAGGTGATCGGCGGAGTTGCGGAATATCTGCAAGCTCTTTGATGAGGCTATTCAGCTTCTCATGGATGGATCATCGGAACCGTCGGCCGGCATCGTGCCGCCGACATCGTCCGGGATTTCTTTCAGGAAACTCTGACCTTTCTGCAAGCGCCGCCCGAGTGTTTCGATGAAGCCTTCGTAGCGCTCGCGGCCTTTGATTTGCGCTGTGGCCTGCGCGTCGTTGGGCAGCGGCGGCGTGATGGTCAACCAGAAGCGCACGAACAGCGCCAGTGTCTCGGCGGTGACACCGAGATCGCGTTCCATGCGCTGGACCTGGCGGGACAGCCGGTCGAGTCTGCGCGCGAAGGCTGCTTCGCGCTTGTCGGCGCCGTCGGGCGACAGGAAAGAGGCGACAGCCGCTTCCACGATCGCTGAGCGGGACAGCTTCTTGCGATCAGCAAGATCGGCAATCTGCTTCAGCATCTCCGGCGGAAAATAGACATTCATTCGGTCACGCATGGCTCATCTCACATATCGATGCCGTCGTTGGGATCGAGCGAGACCTGGCGGGCGACACCGCCCATCTGCTGGCGCAGGATGCGCGACTGGCGGGCAGCATCCTCCGGCTCGTCGTCGATCATGATGGCGAATTCTTCGGCGGGCTTGGGCGTGCTGGTTTCCTTGGCGATGGCGACGTGTTCTGGAAGCTCAGGTTCGCGGCGAAGCCCGCTATTGGCGGCATCGCCTTCAACATTCTCGATTTCTGTCAGCAGCGCGGCATTCGGCGTTTGCGGTTTGAGCGCGGACCAACCGTCCGCGTGAGCAGAGCGCGGAAGCGCGGTGAGAGCGGGCGGCGGCAGGAT
>JAQSCR010000150.1 GCA_029945495.1 Pseudolabrys sp.
GCCGCTGCCGCCGGGCGCGTTCCTGCAGGCGACCGCCGAAGGCGAAGCGACGTTGGCGCGTCTGGTGAGCGAGCACGCAGGCTCCGCCAAGCGCGTCGCCGACCTGTTTTGCGGCATCGGCACCTTTGCGCTGCGGCTGGCGGAAAAAGCGCGCGTCACCGCCGCCGACACCGAAGCAACGGCGATCAAGGCGCTGGAGCGCGCGGTCGCGATGACCTCCGGCCTGAAGGCGGTGGAGACGCAAACGCGCGACCTGTTCCGCAGCCCGATCATGGCAATCGAGCTCAAGGCGTTCGACGCGGTGGTGTTCGATCCGCCGCGCCAGGGTGCCGAGGCGCAGGCGCGCGAACTGGCCTTGAGCAAGGTGCCGGTGGTCGCCGCTGTATCGTGCGACGCTACGACTTTCGCCCGCGACGCCCGCATCCTGATCAATGGCGGCTACAAACTGATCTCGGTCACGCCAGTCGATCAGTTCCGCTATTCGCATCATGTCGAACTGGTGGCCAAGTTCGAGCGCTGAGCACTTGTCATCACCGGGCATCGTCGTCCAAAGGACGGCGTCGCTTCGCTCGCCTATGTCCCGGTGATCTCGCTTAGGGACGCAACACTGTGCCCGCCTAAGCGGGATGGCCGGGTCAAGCCCGGCCATGACAGGCTGGACTACCTAAAATCCATGCCGCCGCCCCAGCGGTCCTGCCACATCTTCTCGCCGATGGTGCAGGAGATGCGCGGTCTGTCGGCGCTGGCCGGGATGACCCGCGCCTCCGGCTCGCGGCCGGCGATTTCCAAGACCAGCTTGGTGCGCGTCGCCGTGACGAATTCCGCGCGCTCGCGGATCGGAACGACGAAAGAGCCGGGACCGCCGGTGACGCAATCCTCATAATAAATGTCGAGCTCGTTGATATCGACCGAGCCGAAATTCGGGCGCTTGAGCATGATCGGCAGACCGTTGATGGTGATGCCGGCGGCCAGCACGTCGTCGCGCATCGGCGCCACCAGCGCGCCGGAATTATTGGCGCCGTCGCCGGACACGTCGATAACACGGCGCAGCCCGCGATAGCCGCTATTGTCGAACAACGGCTTGGCGAATTGCAGCGCGCCGGAAATCGAGGTGCGCGAGGCGCGCCGGTACGGCGCCCGCGCGATCTCGGCGGCGACCGCGTCGGCCGCTTCCGGCCCGTCGATCAGCCGCCACGGCATGATGATCTTCTGGTCGGACGAGCCGGCCCATTCGAAATAAATGATGGCGATCTTTCCATTGGCGCCTTCGCGCAGCGCCGAGAGAAATTCGCGCGACGTCAGCGCCTGGATATAACCTTCGCGTTGCAGCGCCTGTTCTTCCGGGTCCATCGAGTAGGAGACGTCGACGGCGATCACCAGTTCGACATCGACCGCGACGGCGCTCGGTGAACGATCGGAGAAGCGCGGATGCGGCGCAGCCAGGGCAACGACGGCAAAGGCAACGATGGCAAATGCGGCCGTCGCCAGGCCGCTACCGATAGCACCATAAAGACGACGTCGCCCCATGTCGCTCTCCTGCTCGGAAGCGAATGGTGGCACGAAGCGCGGGCGGAAAAAAGGCCGGCGCTCATCTGTCGTCACCGGGCACAGCCGTTCGAAGAACGGCGTTCTTCGAACGCCTATGTCCCGGTGACCTCGCTTAGGGACGCACAGTTGTGCCCACCTAAGCGGGATGGCCGGGTCAAGCCCGGCCATGACACTAGCCGTCCAGCGCGTCGGTGCCGGCGATTTCGATGCCGAAACCGCCGAGGCCGACATAGGTGCGGTGGCTCGACGTCTGCAGCCTTATCGAGGAGATGCCGAGGTCCTTGAGAATCTGCGCGCCGACGCCGACATCGCGCCACTGCTGCGAACGCGCGGCGTCGGTGCCGGTGTCGCCGCCCTGCGGGATGGCGGCGACCGGCACGCCGGCGGTGCCGTCACGCAGATAAACGATGACGCCGCGGCCTTCCGTCTTGAAGCGGGCCAGCGACGCGCGGATCGCCTTGGCGCCGCCGAACACGTCGCCGATCACGTCGGCGCGATGCAGCCGCGCCGGCACGTTGCGGCCGTCGCCGATGTCGCCATAGACGAAGGCCATGTGATGCACCTGGTCGAACGGCGTCACGTAGGCATAACCCTTCAGCGTGCCGATTTCCGACGCCGCCGGGAATTCGCCGACGCGCTCGACCAGCTTCTCGCGGCTCTGGCGATAGGCGATCAGTTCGGCAATCGATATCTGCACCAACTTATGCTGTTGCGCGAAAGCGGCAACGTCGGGACCGCGCATCACGGTGCCGTCGTCCTTCATCATTTCCGACAGCACGCCGACTGGCGGCAGATTGGCGAGCTTGCACAGATCGATGCAGGCTTCGGTATGGCCGGAGCGCATCAGCACGCCGCCCTGGCGCGCCACCAGCGGGAACACGTGGCCGGGGCGCACGAAATCGGAGGCGCCGCTGTTGTCGTTGGCCAAAGCGCGCACGGTGTTGGTGCGTTCCTCGGCCGAGATGCCGGTGGTCAGGCCATGCTTGACGTCGACGGTGACGGTAAACGCCGTGCCGAGCGGCGCGTCGTTCTTCGCCACCATCGGATCGAGATGCAGGCGGGTGGCGTGCTCGGCGGCGAGCGGCGCGCAGACGATGCCCGACGTATGCCGGATGATAAAGGCCATCTTCTCCGGCGTGCAGAGCGAGGCTGCGACAAAGAGGTCGCCCTCGTTTTCGCGATCGTCGTCGTCGGTGACGACCACGATTTCGCCTTTGGCGAAGGCCTTGATCGCCGCGTCAACTTTACTGTGGGTATTGGGCACTCTTAATTACCTCTTGCGCGGCATCAGGCCGGCTTCGTGAACGGCCAAGCGACGCCTTCGCCAGCATTAACGCCCATTTGGCCGCGATGCATCAGATAGTGATCGGCCAGCACGCTTGCCACCATGGCTTCGCCGATAGGAACGGCGCGAATGCCGACGCAAGGATCGTGGCGGCCTTTGGTCATGATTTCGGTGTCGTTGCCGTAACGGTCGACGGTCTGGCGCGGCGTCAGGATCGACGAGGTCGGCTTGACCGCGAAACGGGCGATGATCGCCTGCCCGGTCGAGATGCCGCCAAGAATGCCGCCGGCGTGGTTGGACAGGAATACCGGTCTGCCTTCGTTGCCCATTCTCATCTCGTCGGCATTGTCCTCGCCGACCAGCGCGGCGGCGTCGAAGCCGTCGCCGATCTCGACGCCCTTGACGGCGTTGATGCTCATCAGAGCGCCGGCGAGGTCGGCATCCAACTTGGCATAAACCGGGGCGCCCAGGCCGGGGGGGACCCCCTCCGCCACCACCTCGATCACCGCGCCGACCGAGGAGCCGGACTTGCGGATGCCGTCGAGATATTGCTCGTAGAATTTCGCCTGCACAGGGTCCGGACAGAAGAACGGATTGTTGTCGACCTCGTTCCAGTCCCAGCGCGTGCGGTCGATCTTATGCGGGCCCATCTGCACCAAAGCGGCGCGCACCACCATGCCGGGCACGACCTTGCGCGCGACGCTGCCTGCCGCCACCCGCACCGCGGTCTCGCGCGCCGAGGCGCGGCCGCCGCCGCGATAATCGGTGATGCCGTATTTGACGTCATAGACATAGCCGGCGTGGCCGGGGCGGTACTTGTCCTTGATGTCGGAATAGTCCTTCGAGCGCTGATCGACATTCTCGATCATGAGCATGATCGGCGTGCCGGTCGTGACCTGGACGCCGTCCTCGCCGGTGAACACGCCGGACAAAATCTTGACCGCGTCCGGCTCCTGCCGCTGTGTGGTGAACCGCGACTGGCCGGGGCGGCGCTTG
>JAQSCR010000151.1 GCA_029945495.1 Pseudolabrys sp.
CCTAGTGGTCTGTCCGGGAAACCACGACGCAGACAGGCGGATAATCGGTCCGAATATACCCAACATCAAAGACTGGCGGACGCGTGCCGCCACTACGAGCCGCGCGAATGATTTGGTCATCGACGAGACGTTCGCCCGATATGTAAGCAGCAATTTTGAAGCCTATCGCGACGCCACAAGCTCTTATGGAAAAGCGTTCCGGATCGCCGACAACGATTTCGCTTCCTCATATTATTTCGCTGAATTGGAGCTAGGCGTGGTGACTGTGAATACAGCCACCCTCACTGGAGCCGGCTTGTCAGACGATGTCGATGACCGTGCTGCCCTCTTTATCCCGGAGAGGTCGTTGGTCGAAGCTATGGAGACACTGCCCAATGGCGGTCGCCGAATAGTTGTCGGTCATCACCCTGTAAGTTGGCTTAACGATGAGAACTCGGTTCTTGCCAATCGCCTACTTCCCGAACTGGCGAGCGTTTATCTATGCGGCCACCTGCACGAAAGCGCTCCCACCCAAACGACCGGCTTCAACGGCAATCTTCTAGTGGCTCAGTCGGGAGCGCTCTACGCGAATAGAAAATTCTGGAACGGCTATGCCGTCATAAGCCTCAGAGAGAACTGCCACGAGTCTCGCATATCTTTCCGACGCTGGTTCGAGCAGCGACGTTCGTTTTCAAAGGCGGAAGATTTGGGAGATGATGGCACGTTTTACTCGTCGGACGACGCGAAGGCTCATTGGGCTGCGCAGGTCGTGCTGCCGTCGTCCAACGTACTTGATACATGGCGCACGGAGAAACTTCTTCCGGCGACGGTTGCGGACTGCAACAACTCATTCTCAGAACAAGATATAGACCTTGTATTTATTACTCCAGAATTCGACCATGAAGTTCCCTTCGGAATTGAAGCCGATGGGCGCGTCGGTAGTCGCTTAGAGCTTCTATCTTTTTCTAAGGTATTGGAGTCATCAGAAAATTACGTTGTCTCAGCCTCTTCTGAGACCGGTAAGTCTACAATGCTAAAGCAAATTGCTCTATCATATGCAAAACGACCAGTAACTGATGAGCATTGGAAATTTCCAGTAATACTGCAATTTTCTGCCATTAAGCCATATTCGGACTACTTCGAAAGAACGCTTAGAAATAAACTACCTGAACTGCCGGATGGGGTAACGGTTTCTTCTTTATTAAGGTGCGGCACTCTGGCCATACTGATTGACGATGTAGATTTTGCGGTTAAGCAAAAACGCGAAGCTTTAGTAAAATTTGTTTCTAACTATCCAAAGTGTCGATATATATTTACATCTAGTACTCCATTCGTTGAAAGTTCGGCGCTTAAGCCGGAAATAACTCCGGACGTACCTTTTACTAGAATTCGTATGCGGCAGATAAAGCCGGAACAGATCCTAACCCTTATCGAAAGCCACGGAACAACAGATCCCCTGGAAGCCGACAGAATGCTGGCGCGTGTGCTTCGCGATTCGACTACGCTGAATGTCCCGCTAACTCCGGTTACGGGAACATTCCTCATCCAAATTTTTCAGAATGATCCCGACCATGTGATGCTCAACCAAGCGGCGCTGACCGAAAGATACGTTGAAATTCTCCTTCAGAAATATGCTCCTAGAGACCTTCTTCCTGGCACGTTTGATTTCAAGAATAAGGTCGATCTTCTCTGCACAATCACTGATTTTATGGTCAGGACGAATGACTATTCGCCAGAATATAACACTATTCTCACATGGTTTGTTGAGTATCTTAAGCTATACGGCCTGAAGTTTTCGGCAAGCAATCTGCTAGATTATTTTATACAAGCGAGAATTCTCGAGCATGACGGAGCGATCGTCCGCTTCCGATTAAAAATGTTCTTCGAATTTTTTGCAGCCACACGCATGATAGATCATGCAGACTTCAAAGATTACATTCTGCACAAGGACAGATACCTGTCCTTTATCAACGAAATCGCATTTTATGCTGCTCTTAATCGTAAAGATGCGGCACTCGTCCAACTCGTGCATGACGAGCTGCTTCGCTTGTCTGAAGATCATTGGGAAGAGGGAAAGGTACCTGATCCAGAGTCATTTCTAAAAACCTTCGCTGTTCCCGGAAAGTCTACTACCGAGGCCGAACTCGACGAGATGTATGGTGCCATCAAGTCAGTTGAAGACCTATCCTTTGACAGGAAACGTCTCAAAGAAGGCATCGAGCTTGTTAGCTCTGAGGCCAATCAAGTTATTGATCGTATTCGATACGAGAAGCCTTCGGAGCAATGGTTCGCTCACCTGATAATGTTGAGCAGCTTGGTTAAGCATATGGAGCTCATTCCAGATGCACAGAAGAGAGAATATCTGTCGGGAGCTCTTAGTGGGTGGGTGCAATTTACTGCGAACTCTCTGGGATTAGTGAATGCTCTAGCGAAGGAGCGCCGGGTAACGTTCAACGGTGTCACTTACATTTCGACGTTGTCACCAAATCTTCCGGTCGGAGAAATGGCTCGCCGCATGGCGCTTTCGATGCCGGCGGCTATTGGCAGGATGGCGGCCGCATTCTTGGGCACCGAAAAGCTCATCCCGCAGCTACACCAAGGCATTGGAGAAGCTAATGAGCCGTTGGGGAGGCAGCTCCTCCGGATCTCCATTTTGGCCGACCTTGGGTCTACAGATGTTGCTCGGCTAGCGGCCAAGGCTTCTGCACGTTTTCGTGGGTTCAGGTTTCTTAGCCACGCCCTAGCGCGCAAACTCTATGAAGTTGCAGTCCGGTTTCGGTTGCCGTCGGCTGACCTCGCGCAAGTCCGTTCGGTTGCTGCCGACATTTACGTTTCGCTTGAAGGCGTCGCTGGCGGAAAGGTCGCCGCTCGTAAAGCCCGAATAATCGAGGGCATGGCAACGCAGCGTAGGCAGATTGATTTCAAGAACGATCGGCCCCCCGCACTAGAGACCAATGCTGCAAAGCCAGTACCACAGCCTAGACCGAAGAAAGGTCGACGCGGCCGCCGCAAGCGGTAGCTGAAGGACTTCGTGCTTTTCGCGGACTCCGGGTCGGTGGCGTACCCCATTATTCAAAGCGACGCTGAGCGGTCCTCCAACCTCCGGTCAAATCCCTGCGGCGGGTTCGCCGCCTAGTGCGCCTCGTCCCAGTTCAGCGCCGCCCGCGCATCCACCACCAGCGGCACGGACAACTTCACCGCCGGTTCGTCCGCCCGTTCCATGACGCGTTTGATCACCACCATGGCCCGCTCGGCCAGGGCTTCGGGGCATTCGAACACCAGTTCATCGTGGACCTGAAGCAGCATCCGGACCTCTGACAGGCCTTCGGCCGCGAGAGCCGCGTGCATCCGCATCATGGCGCGGCGGATGATGTCGGCGGCGGCGCCCTGGATGGGGGCGTTGATGGCGGCGCGTTCGCCGAACTGGCGCTCGGCGCCCGATTTGGAGTGGATGGCCGGGATGTGGATCTTGCGGCCGAAGACGGTGGAGACGAAGCCCTGGGCGCGAACCTCGGCCTTGGTCTTGTCCATGTAATCCCGGATGCCGGGGAAGCGTTCGAAATAGGTCTTGATATAGGCCCCGGCCTCGCCCTGATCGATGCCCAGCTGGGCCGCCAGGCCGAAGGCCGAGATGCCGTAGACGATGCCGAAATTGATCGCCTTGGCGCGGCGCCGGGTTTCGGACGGCATGCCCTCGACCGGGACGCCGAACATCTCGGACGCGGTGGCCGCGTGGATGTCGAGCCCGGCCTTGAAGGCGCGTTTCAGCTCGGGGATGTCGCCGATATGGGCCAGCAGGCGCAGCTCGATCTGGGAATAGTCGGCGCTGATCAGGACATGGC
>JAQSCR010000152.1 GCA_029945495.1 Pseudolabrys sp.
GTCGACCGTCGGCGTGCGGGGCAAACCGTTAGCCTCAACAAGAATGTCGATCGACTTCTTCAGCCGCGCTTTGTCGACATTGCCGAGGCCGATCTTGACGATTTCCGGCGAGTTCATTTCGTCCTTCAGGGTCGCTTCCAGACGCTCCTTCTCGACCGCCGGTTTGATCAGCGGCTCGCGCTTGGCCACCGCGGCGATCGCGGCGTCCGGATCCTTCAGCGAATCCTGGAGACCGTGGTTGATCGCCGCGATCAGCCCCTTCACCGCTTCCGGATTCTCCGTGGCAAGCTTCTTTGAGACGATGATGGCGTTGGAGTATAGGTCCATGCCGTAGTCGCCGTAATTGATGTAGCGGATGTCCTTGTCGGCGACACCCATCAGCTTGGCGCTGAAACGGATGGTGTTGACGTAACCGAACACACCGTCGACCTGCTTGTTCATCAGCATCTGCTCGCGCAGATTCGGCTGCATGTTGGTGGTCTCGATCTTGCTGCAATCAATCTTGGCGACCTTGCAGAAAGCCGGGAACAACTTGAGCGCGCCATCGCCGGCGGCGCCGCCAAGCTTCTTGCCTTCAAGATCCTTCGGCGTCTTGATGTCGCTGTCGGCGCGCACCGCGATGGTGAACGGCGGCTGGTTGTACATAACATAGACCGCAATCGGCGCTTCCGCCGGCTTCACGGCGGCGAACTGGATCAGCGCGTTGATGTCACCGAACCCGACGTCATAGGTGCCGCTGGCAACCAGCGGGATCGGCGCGCCCGAGCCATTGCCCTGGTCCAGGGTTACGTCGAGACCGGCGGCTTTGAAATAGCCCCGGTCATCCGCCAGGAAGAACCAGCCCTGTGGGCCTTGGTATTTCCAATTCAGCACCAGTTTAAGCTTGGTCACCGCGGCGGCGGGTGTCACGGCTGCCAGCGAACCGGATAATGCAATCGCGGCGGTCGCGGCGATCACGACGGAACGAGGGGAAAAGGTCATTGGCGCACTCCTGTCAAGTATTTGAGGCTGTGCGCGGGCGTTCGGTCCGGCATGCCGTCCGCCTGCGCTGTGTGTCGGCGACGTCGAATTGGCTCCATCTTCGGCGCGACCATGAAGCGATCCATGCAAGTGTGGTGCCGGAAAAGCCTAGCCCGGGTCAGCGTTGCCAACTGCCGCTGATTTTTTGCTAGAGTGGTGCCGAAAAAGCATCACCCCGCGTGATCCCGAAAAGCATGCCCTCGGGCTTGACCCGTGGGTGGGTACCGGTTTTTGGATAAGATCATTCGCTCGCAGGAAAGCACGGCAACCCCATGAAGCATCTGCGGATCCTGGAATACGTCGATGCCGTCGCGCGCGCCCGCTCGATCCGCAAAGCGGCCGAGCAGCTCAATGTCACCGCCTCGGCGGTCAACCGCCGCATCGCCGATCTCGAGGAAGAGTTGGACGCACAGCTGTTCGAGCGCCTGCCGCGCGGCGTCCGGCTGACCGCCGCCGGCGAGGTCTTCGTCCACTATTTGCGCAAGCAAGGCGGCGAAGTCGAGCGCATGAAATCGCAGATCGAGGATCTTAAAGGTCTGCGCCGCGGCACTGTGCGGCTCGCCTGCAGCCAGGCGCTGGCGCTCAACTTCCTGCCGCGCGCTATCGCCGAATTTCGCAAGTCCCATCCCAAGGTCGAGTTCGACGTCAAGGTCGTCGACCACGAACATGCCATGGCGGCTCTATCGGCGTTCGAGGTCGACCTGGTGATGGTCTTCCGCCCGCCATTCCTGGCCAACTTTCATCCGCTGATGACGCTCGAGCAGCGATTGGTGGCGGTGATGGCGACCAATCACCCGCTCGCCAAATTGCGCAAACTGCGCCTGCGCGACTGCGCCGCGCATCCGGTCGCCCTGCCCGAACGCTCGATCGGCGGCCGGCAGTTGCTCGACGAAGTCGCGGCGCGCACCGGACTTTCTTTCAACATCGCGGCCGAATCCAATTCTTTCGAAATGCTGCGCGGCCTGGTCATTCATGCCGGCCTGCTGTCGTTTCAGATCAGCATCGGCACCATGCCGGTCGGCAACAAGCTCGGACTGGTGGCGCGCGAGATCGACGACCGCGATGTGCCGAGCGCCAAGCTCGTGTTCGGCCAATTGCGCGAGCGCAATCTGCCGGTCGCCACCGCAATCTTTGCGCAGCATGTCATCCGCCGGCTGGAGGCGATGGTTCAATGACCATGACGCCCGTGCGCCGTAACGCGACAAGCCGTCGATCATAACGCGCGGTCTTGATGCTCCGTCTTGCGCTATCGAAAAAAAGGGTTATACTTTTCTTTTAAAGGACGACCTCACCGGCCCTTCGCGGCCGGGTTAACGAGCGCCGGCCTTTAAAACCGAGTAAGCGCTGAAACGTACTGGCCCGTCCTCGATGGCGGGCCATATCCTTTTCGCTGCGGCTAACGCGCATGGTTTTAAAGCAATGACCCGATCAAACCGACCCGATCATATCCGCCTCACCTCTCATCCCGATCCGGGCGCCAAACTGCGTTTTCCCATTCACTGGGGAGCACCGAGCGCGCGCGAGCGCGGCCCCGTAATCGGCACGGTGTCGCGGCCCGGCGACCGCAACGTCATCGGCACGCATGGCGGCTCTTATGCGCTGTACCGCGCGCTCGCGGTGTCGTCCGGCGCGCTCGATCCGATCCGGCGGCCCGATCTCACCAACACCTATCCGGCGGAAACCATCGGCCCGTTCGCGCAATGGAGCGATCCGCGCCGCATCGTGTCGCTCGACCCGTGGGGGCATCTCGCCGCCGACAGTTTCAAGCAGGAGATCGCCGAAGGCATCGACATTCGCCCGAGCATCGCCATCACCAAGGCACGACTCGACTTGATTGAAATGCAGGACGCCGTGCGCGCCGGGCGATTGAAAGTCGATGGCGAGCTGGTGCGCGAGAACGGCAGCATCGGCGTCACCAAGATCGCCGTCGATCCGGTCTGGTACCTGCCCGGCATCGCCGAACGCTTCAACACGAGCGAAAACGCGTTGCGCCGCGTGCTGTTCGAACAGACCGCCGGCATGTTTCCGGAACTGGTGACGCGGCCGGATTTGCAGGTCTTCCTGCCGCCGATCGGCGGTATCACCGTCTACATGTTCGGTGACGTCGCCAAGCTCAGCAAACCGGCAACCAGGATCACCTGCCGCGTCCATGACGAATGTAACGGTTCCGACGTGTTCGGGTCTGACATCTGCACGTGCCGTCCCTATCTCATTCACGGCATCGAGGAATGCGTGCGCGGCGCGCAGGAAGGCGGCCTTGGCATCATCATCTATAACCGCAAGGAAGGCCGGGCGCTCGGCGAGGTCACCAAATTCCTCGTCTACAACGCGCGCAAGCGCCAGGAAGGCGGCGACGCCGCTTCCGCCTATTTCGAACGCACCGAATGCGTCGCCGGCGTGCAGGATGCGCGCTTCCAGCAGCTGATGCCGGATGTCATCAACTGGCTCGGCCTGAAGCGGATCGACCGCTTCGTGTCGATGAGCGACATGAAATACAACGCGCTGGTTGAGCAGGGTGTCGAGATCGTCGAGCGTGTGCCGATCCCGGACGAGTTGGTGCCGGCCGACGCCCATGTCGAGATCGCCGCCAAGAAAGCCGCCGGCTACTATTCGCCGGAAGCGCCGAAGCCGGAAGACCTGTCCGATTCCGTCGGGCGGTCGCTCGACAAGTATTGAGCGACCCCTTCGACGAAACCCGCCAAACACTCTTTTCCATGAACCCAGAATCGTTTTCATGAATCCCGACACGGCCGCGGCCTTTTCTCTTCTGAGCGCCGAGGCCATGCGCACGCGCGCGCA
>JAQSCR010000153.1 GCA_029945495.1 Pseudolabrys sp.
TCGGCCAGGAGCCGGCCAGGTAAACCCAGAAGCTATATAGACCGGGATCATCACATACAGCCCGGATGGCGTCGGTCAAACCAAGGTTGAGAAGAGCGCGGAATTTCTCGCGGGTCTGCGGCAGGAACAGCGCGTCGTTCACCCAGGCTTCCGGCCGTCGCGCGTCGGCGGGTGCCGGAATGACGTTGTAGTCGCCGGCCAGCACCAGCGGCTCTTCCAGCTTCATGCGCTCGCGTGCGAAGCCATGAAGCCGGTCCATCCATTTGAGCTTGTAGTCATATTTATCGCCCGGCGCCGGGTTGCCATTGGGCAGATAGAGGCTGACCACCCGCACCACGCCGGTCTTGGTCGAGACCAGGGCCTCCAGGAAGCGGGCCTGCACGTCGCCGTCGTCGCCGATCAGGCCGGGGGCCACCTCGTCGAACGGCAGCTTTGACAACAGGGCCACGCCGTTGAATGTCTTCTGGCCGTGCACGGCCACGTTGTAACCCATCGCTTCCAGCGGCTCACGCGGGAAGGCGTCGTCCTGGCATTTGATTTCCTGCAGACAAACGATGTCCGGATCACGCTCTTTCAGCCAGGCTTGCAGACTATCCAGGCGCTGGCGCACCGAATTGACGTTCCAGGTGGCTATTCGCATGGCAAAAGGGCTCCGGGGACCGTCCGAACGAGGGGTGAAGCGGCAAACTCGGCCTGTCTTTACCAGAGCTGCGCAGGGAAGTGCACAGTGCGGCGTTTATATGCTAGGTGAGCCGCGTCAGCGCGGTCCCTGGTTTAATGGAAACCCGCGAAAGAGGGAGCGTCCGGGGTGGGGTTTGGTGGCCCGGACAGGATATCGATTATGGCGAAGCGAAAGTGGCTCTTGGGGGCAGCGGTGTTGGCCCTGGTCGTCGTTGCACTCTTTGCACGCGGCCTTTGGACGGCCGAAAAAACCGATGCGCGCGCCCAAGGGGCCGGCGGTCGCGTCGTGCCGGTCGAGATCGGCAAGGCGGAACGCAAGAAGGTGCCGGTGCGGCTCGATGCTCTCGGCACCGTGACGCCGATCGCGAGCGTCGCGCTTAAAGCCCGCGTCGACACCAATATCACCGCCGTGCATTTCCGCGACGGCGCCCACGTCAACCAGGGCGACAAACTGTTCACGCTCGATTGCCGGGTGATGGATGCGCAGATCACGACAACCGAAGGCGCGCTTGCCCGCGACCAGGCGCAACTGGCCGGCGCCGAGCGCGACGTCACGCGCTATACCGACCTGGTTGCCAAGAACGCCACCCCGGTGGTCAATCTCGACAATGCCAAGACCCAGACCGACGTCTATCGCGCCGCCATCAAGTCGAGCCAAGGCCTGCTCGAGAATCTGAAGGTGCAGCGTTCGTACTGCGACGTCACCGCGCCGATCGCCGGCCGTATGAGCGCCGCCAACGTCAAGGTCGGCAGTTTCGTGCGTCAGGCCGATTTAACGCCGATGGCGACGATCAACCAGATGGCGCCGGTCTATGTCAGCTTCGCGGTGCCGCAGAAAAACCTGCCGGCCATTCGCCAGGCCATCGCCGCCGAATCCGCGACCATCCAGGTGGCGGTGCCGGGACAGACCAAGCGCGCCGATGGCCAGGTCTCGATGATCGAGAACGCCGTCGACTCGACCACCGGCATGGCCATGATCCGCGCCACCATGCCGAACACCGATGAGATGCTGTGGCCGGGCACCCTGGTCACCGCCGAAGTGACCTTGCGCTTCGAGGAGGCGGTCGTGGTGCCGTCGACCGCGGTGCAGGTCAGCCAGACCGGCAGCTTTGTGTTCATGGTCGATGACGGCAAGGCCAAGGTCCAGCCGGTCACGGTCGAGCGCCAGGTCGGCCTCGAGACGGTCGTCACCTCGGGCTTGAAGGGCGGCGAGACCGTGGTCACTGACGGGCAATTGCTGTTGTCGAACGGCACGCGGGTCAGTCCACGCCCGGCCAAGCCGCCGGGCAGCGAGAAGGCGGCCGGCGGTTGATGGTCCGTTATCGGGGTGGCTGCCGTGGAACTGTTTTCCAGCTAAGATCGAATGCAGGGTTGAGCCGGCACGGCGCGAACGCAAAAGGCTGATTGGATCGGGCCAAAGACCATGAACATCTCGGAAGTCTGTATTCGCCGGCCCGTCTTTACGACCTTGATGATGGCGTCGCTCATCGTCTTCGGCGTGTTCGGCTACCGGCTGCTCGCGGTCGCGGCGCTGCCGGCGGTCGACTTCCCGACCATCCGCATCGTCGCCACCTTGCCCGGCGCCAGCCCGGAAACCATGGCCGCTTCGGTGGCTTCGCCGATCGAGCGGCAGCTGTCGACCATCGCCGGCATTTCGTCGATGACGTCGTCGTCCTCGCTCGGCAACACCGCGATCACCATCCAGTTCGACCTCGGCCGCAACATCGACGGCGCCTCGCTCGACGTGCAGACCGCGCTGACCACCGCGCAGCGCCGGCTGCCGGTCGAAATGACCACGCCGCCGTTCTTCCGCAAGGTCAATCCGGGCGACTTCCCGGTGCTGTTCCTGAGCATGCGCTCGGACACGCTGCCGTTGTCGGCGATCGACGATTACGCCGAGACCGTGATCGCGCCGCAGCTGTCGCAATTGAGCGGCGTGGCGCAGGTTTCGGTCTATGGCGCGCAGAAATTTGCGGTGCGCGTTCAGGTCGATCCGGCGGCGGCGGCGGCCCGCAACATATCGCTCGACGAAATTCGCACCGTGGTCGCCAAGGCCAATTCGGCGGCGCCGGTCGGCAATCTCGAAGGCCCGCAGCAGGCGGTGACGCTGCTGGCGACAAGTTCGATGAAGAGCGCCGCCGCCTACCGCGACGTGGTGGTTGCCTATCGCAACGGCTCGCCGATCAAGCTCAGCGAAGTGGCGCGCGTCATCGACAGCGTCGAGAACGACAAGATCGCCACCTGGTTCAATGATTCGCGCGCCATCGTGCTGGCGATCCAGCGCCAGCCCGACGCCAACACCGTCGAGGTCGTCGATCTGGTGCGCAACGCGCTGGTGACGGCGCGCGCGCAAATCCCGCCGGCGATCGAAATGGCGCCTTTGTTCGACCGCTCGCTGTCGATCCGCGCCGCCGTCTCCGACGTGCAGGAAACCCTGGCGATCGCCGTCGCGCTGGTCATCATGGTGATTTTCCTGTTCCTGCGCAAAGTCTCGGCCACCATCATCCCGGCGCTCGCCGTGCCGGTGTCGCTGATCGGCACCTGCGCCGCGATGTATCTGTTCGGCTTCTCCATCAACAACATGACGCTGCTGGCGCTGACCTTGTCGGTCGGCTTCGTCGTCGACGATGCCATCGTCATGCTGGAGAACATCGTCCGTCACATCGAAGGCGGTATGCGGCCGTTCGAGGCGGCGCTGAAGGGCTCGCGCGAAATAGGCTTCACCATCGTGTCGATCACCTTCTCGCTGATCGCCGTGTTCATTCCGGTACTGCTGATGGGCGGCATGGTCGGCCGCGTGTTCCGCGAGTTCGCTGTGTCGGTCTCGGTCGCCATCATCGTCTCGGGCTTCGTATCGCTGACGCTGACGCCGATGCTGTGCGCGCGCGTGCTGAAAAGCCATCGCCCGGGCGAAGAGGAAAAGCAGAATATCGTGCTGCGCGGCTTCGAGCGGGCATTCGAGACCGTGCTGCGCGGCTATGAATGGTCGCTTGAGCGGGTGCTAGCCTACAAGTCGATCATGCTGGGCGTGACCCTGCTGACCATCGCCGGCACTATCTGGCTGTATGTGATCGTGCCGAAGGGCTTCTTCCCGGCC
>JAQSCR010000154.1 GCA_029945495.1 Pseudolabrys sp.
CGGCCACCGCTCCCCGCCCCAGCATCTGACGACGCTGATCAAACGCCCCTCGTTAGTTGGGACGGGATGACACCTATATAATCCTAGGCTTAAATTCAGTCAAGGGGGGTTTTTGAATAAATTCCACTCGCCGGGAGAGCTTCGTAGGGTGGCGCTGAGCGAAGCGAAGCCCACCATCGTAAAAGCGGTGGGCACGGCGCAAGCGCGCCTATGCCCACCCTACAGACAGCTACAAGTTAAGGGGCCTACCTGTTCCGCAGCGCCTCGGCTTCGGCGTAGAACCGCTTTTCCCAGGCCTTCTGGTTGTCCGCGCCTTCGCGGATGAAGGGGGTGAAGATCGCCAGGTGCAGCAGCAGCCAGTTCAAGAGATTGGCCGGAAACCGCAGCGGCTTGACGAAGTCGACGAACAGCACCACCCGGGTATGGGGGGTCTTGTTCCAGGCCTCATGCTCATAGGCGTCGTCGAAGATGACGGCTTCGCCTTCCTTCCAGCGGTAGGTCTCGTTCTCGACCCGGATGCCGAGCTGGTCGCGCGGCTCGGGGACGATCAGTCCGACATGCAGGCGCAGCACGCCGTTATAGGGTCCGCGATGCGGCGGCAGGTGCTTGCCGGGCTCCAGGATCGAGAACATCACCGTGGTCAGCCCGGGAATACCCTGGCAGATCCGCCAAGTTTCCGGGCACTGGTCGATATTGGCCTGCGAGCGGAAGCCGTAGCCGCACAAGAGGAACGACTTCCAGCCGCGATCCTGGCTGATGGTGGCGACATCGGTCGACAGTTCGTGGAAGCCGGGCAGTTCGTCCTGACGCGTCAGGACGCGGTCCAGTTCGGTCCGGATCGCGCGCCAGTCGCGCTCGATCGCCTGCGTCCAGGGAAACACCCGATTGTCATAGATCGGCGGATTGCCGACCTTGCTGTGCGACAGGTTGAGCCGTTCGACGAAGGCGACGATGGCCATGAACGCCCGGGTGACGGGACTGGGGCGTGCCATCGCTGCGATCCCGGCGGTGCCGAATTGCTGGGCCGGCGTCTGGTCGCGTGTCGTCGGACTCGAATAGGCCTGCGGCTGCGGATCGGTAGAGCTGCTCACGCGATGGTCCTCCTGCGCCCCGGACTGACCTTGAGACGAAAGATAGCAAATCTGTGGCAGGCGGAACAAATTCGCTTAAGGCAAGCCGATTGGCATTGTCCGGTGCCGGGGCTATCGTCGTCCGCTGGAGACCCTTTGCATGATACGCCACATGACACGCGCCATTGTTCTGATCGCTTTTCTGACTGCGCTTTTGGGCAGCGTTTTCATACCGGGCATAGGCTCGATGACCGGTCCGGCGCTGGCCGCGGATGTGGCGGTCCGGCCGGCGGCGGTGCGCTCCTACGTCTTGCCGTTTCCGCGCAGCGAGCGGGCGCAATCGGTCTGGGCCTCCGGCGCCTGCTGGAGCGAATGCGGCTCGTATTGCGCCTGGGGCGAGGCCGGCTGCCTGACCCGCGACAGCCAGGGCCAATGTTTGAAGCTGACCGACACCTGCGACCGCTATTGCCAGCGCGCATGCCGCACCTCGGGCGGGCCGCTGCTGCCAATCGAGATGCCCTGGGATTAAAGAGGGCACGGCTCTCCGGAGCGGACCGCTCGATTTGTAGCTAACGGCGGGTAAATCCGGGCCGACAACATTGCGGGGTTTCCGCAAGCGGATGGAACATTTTTTGTGAGACATTGTCTGCATCGGCCCGAGAAACGGAGCCTATGCGATGATGTTGCGCCGCCAATTGATCCTGATGTCGACCGGTCTGGCATGCGCCTATACGCTGCTGGCGCCGACCACGGCGCCGAGCCTCGGCACCATCGAGTGCGCCGCGCCGCCTTATTTCGACGCGACGAACGACGTCGGGTCCGTCAAAGATGACGAGACCGGGATGATCTTGCTGCGCCAGCAGGCCGGTCTGGCTTTGGCCCAATTGCAGATCAAAAAAGCCGTCACCCAATAGAAGCCGAGACTTACGGATTCCCCGAATTCCTGCTCTACGATATCGAGTACCGGGCAGGAAGCAGGATGGACCGCGCCGCACCGATCACGTTTGATATCGTCCTTGTCGGCGGCGGGCATGCCCATGTGCATGTGCTGGTCAATCTCGCGATGCGTCCGCTGCCCGGCGTTCGCGTCACTTTGGTCGCGCGCGATCTGGCGACGCCATATTCGGGCATGCTGCCGGGCGTGATCGCGGGTCTGTATCGCCCCGCACAGGCGCATATCGATCTGCTGCGGCTGGCCGCCGCAACCGGCACCCGGCTCATTCATGCCGAAGCCAACGGGCTCGACCGCGTCAACAAACGTGTGCTACTCGCCGGCCAGCCGCCGATTGCTTACGATCTCGTCTCGATCGACGTCGGCATTGCGCCTTCGCTGACGCCGATTGCGGGCGCCACTGAGCATGCGATCGCGGTCAAGCCGATCGGCTCGTTCCTGAAGAAAATCGACGACCTCGTTGAGCGATGCCGGCAACCGGACGGACCGCGGCGGGTCGTCACGATCGGCGGCGGCGCCGGCGGCGTCGAACTGCTGTTGTCGCTGCGTACGCGGCTGCGGGCCGAGGCGCGCGACACCGGGATCGACGCCGATGCCTTTTCATTCACGCTGGTCAGCGACGGCGAAATTCTCGCGACGCATAACGGCCACGTCCGCGACGCGTTCAGGCGGGTCTTTGCGGCGCGCGGCATGACGCTGCGCGAACATGCCCACGCGCGCGCCGTTACCGCCGACGCCGTCAGCATCGGACACAGCGAGAGGCTTGCTGCCGATGTGGTGCTGGTGACGACCGACGCGGCAGCGCCGGCGTGGTTTCGCGACACGGGCCTCGATCACGACGCCAAAGGTTTTCTCGCCGTTGGTCCGACATTGCAGTCGACCAATGATCCTGACGTCTTTGCGGCCGGCGATTGCGCCGCGCTGGTGGCGAGCCCGCGCGAGAAAGCCGGGGTCTATGCGGTGCGCGCCGGGCCGCCTTTGGCCGACAACCTGCACCGGCGCGCGCGCGGTCAGCCGACCGACCCATGGACGCCGCAACGGCGGCATCTGGCTTTGATCTCGACCGGCGAACGCTATGCCGTTGCCTCGCGCGGCTGGTTCAAGGCGGAAGGCGCCTTCGTCTGGACCGTCAAGGACTGGATCGACCGGCGCTGGATGCGGACGTATCAGGACGTCGACGCGATGATCGCGCGCCTACCGTCGCAATAGACCGATGCGGCGGCGCTCGTTGCCAAGTTATAGTGGCGCGGCGATCATGGGTCGGATTACAACAGGCGCACCATAAAAAGCGATCGGCGTCCCGACCATGCTCACCTTGCGTCAAATCGAAGTGATCCGCGCCATCATGGTCACCGGCACCGTCGGCGGCGCCGCGCGGCTCTTGAATGTCTCGTCGCCCGGCGTCAGCCGCGTGATGAAGCATGCCGAGCTGTCGGTCGGCGTCAAATTGTTCGACCGCAAAGGCGGCCGCTACAGCCCGACGCGCGAAGCCGACACCATCTTCAATCAGATCAATGGCGTCTACGACAAGGTCGAGGATCTGCAATTCGTCATTTCCAGGATCAAGCGCGGCGCCAGCGTCGAACTCAAGATTGCTTCGGTGCCGAGCATTGCCAACGTCATGGTGCCGCGCGCCATCGCCGACGTGCGCAAAACGTTCCCCAATCTGCTGATCGATATCGACATCCTGAAGATCGAGGATGCGGTCGATTATCTGTTGCTCGGCAAAGGCGAAC
>JAQSCR010000155.1 GCA_029945495.1 Pseudolabrys sp.
TTCGTCGAGCCTGCATTCCTCCGACATGCTGCCGGCGGACGTCGAAGTCGCCAAAGCGACGGAAGCAGCCTGGCTGCGTCCCTCGACCGACAAGGCGCCGCGCTTCCAGATCGAGCGCACCAGCTACGGCTTCCGCTACGCCGCCATCCGGCGGCCGATCATGAACGAGGCGACGCACGACTACATCCGCACCACGGTCTATATCGCTCCATTCACCGCGCTCATCCCGCCGAACAGTTCCTATAACGTCGCCACCGTGCTGACGCCGGAGGACGACGAGACGACGATATTCTACTTCATCGCCTGGGCCGGCGCCGATAAACCCGGCATTGACGCCGATACCTGGCGCAAGTTCAATAAACTACAATGGAGCGTCGACGTCGACAAGCATTTCAACGGCGTGCGTGATCGCAATAATCTTTATCAGCAGGATCGCGCGTCGATGAAGGCCGGCAATTTCACCGGCATCAGCGGCATTCCCAACCAGGACATCGCCATGTGGGAATCGATGGGCCCGATCAGCGACCGCTCGAAAGACCGCGTCGGCGCCAGCGATACGGCGGTGGTGGCGTTCCGCCGCCTGATGGTGGACGCTGCCCGCACAATCGAGAGCGGCGGACCGGCGATCGGCACCGGCGAGCCGCACATCGCGCATGCCACCATCAGTTCTTACGAAGGCGTGGTACCGAAGACGACAAACTGGCGCAGCCTCGGCGGCGGCAGCGAAGCGCCGCTCGAACGCGTCAAGCAAGCGGCCAAATAAACGGCCCAACAAACGACCAAGCAAACGATAAGAAACAACAGGGAGGATGAGACCAGATGAAAAAATCTAAAATGATCGGCGCACTGATGGCGCTGTCGCTTCTGGCGGCGGCGTCCACGGCATCGGCGGAAGACACCATCAAGCTCGCCGTCGGCCAGCGCGGCAACTGGGACACCTCGGTGTCGGAAGTCGGCCAGCTCGCCGGCATCTTCAAGAAGCACGGCCTCAAGCTCGAGATCGTCTATACCAACGGTGCCGGCGAAACCCAGCAGGCGGTGATTTCCGGCAGCGTCGATATCGGCATTGCCGCCGGCGTGATGGGCGTGCTGAGCGCCTATGCCAAGGGCGCACCGGTGCGCGTGATCGGCGCCGAGACCACCGGCGCCGGCGATCTTTATTGGTACGTGAAGGCAGATTCGCCGATCAAGACCTTGAAGGACACCGACGACAAGATCCTCGCTTATTCGACCAACGGCTCGTCGACGCACGGCGTCGTCAAAGCTTTCATGGATCAGTACAAGCTGAAGGCCAAACCGACTGCGATGGGCGGGCCAGCCGCCAACATTACGGCGGTGATGTCCGGCCAGATCGATGTCGGCTGGGCGGCGCCGCCGTTCGGCCTCGATCAGCTCGACGCCAAGCAGATCCGCATCATCGCCACCGGCAACGATGCTTCGGTGTTCAAGGGCCAGACGGTGCGGCTCAACATCGCCAATGCCGACTATCTGAAAACGCATAAGGACGTGGTGGCGCGCTACATGAAGGCGTACCGCGAGACGGTGAACTATCTCTATACCGATCCGAACGCGCTCAAGGTCTATTCCGACTGGCTGAAGATTACCGAAGCCAAGGCGAAGCGCACGCGCGACGACTTCTTCCCGCGGCCATCGGTCGAGCCCGACACCATCGTCGGCCTCAACACCATCGTGAAGGACGCGGTCGCGCTGAAGTTCACGGCGAGCGAACTGACCAAGGCGCAGCTCGACGATCTGATCCAGATCCCGCCGCGCTGATCGACGTGTAGCGCGCAAACGAATACGCCGGCGGCCTGCCAAGGCCGCCGGCGTTTCTGTCTTCAAGGATCAATAACGCGGCGTACCGGGAACGAAGGCGTCGAACGCCGCCCAGAATTGCGCGCGATAGGCGTCCTGTTCTTGCAGGATCTCGTGCTTGGCGCCGGGCAGAATGAGATGCCGCCCCGCCAGCAGGTTCATGCCGAAGGCTTCGATCGCCGAGGTCGAGACGACTTCATCGTAGCCGGCCGCCACCAGCAGGATCGGCTGTCGAATGCGCGCGGCATAAGACGGCTCGGCGAATTTTTTCATCAGGCGAAGGGCGGCGTCGGCCCAGGCGATGGTCGGCGCGCCGAGCCCGAGTTCGGGCGCCTCCTGCAGCACCGCGGCATTGCGGGCGAAACGCACCGGATCGGATGTGAGCACATTGCCGATGAAATTTTCCGCGCCGGTGGCGGTATCGCTGCCGGTCGGCACATAGGCCGAGCCGCGGCCGATCATGCGCATGGTCCGCGCCAACGGGCCGGCGATATGGGTGAGCTTGCCGGGACGCAGCGCGATCATCGGCGCGGTCAGCACGATGCGTTCGAACCAGCGGCTGCCGTCGTGGCAGGACGCGATCATGTTGGCGCCGCCCATCGAATGGCCGAGCGCGAAATAAGGCGGCGGGCAATCCGGCAGCACCACCTGCTCCATGAAAGCGCCGAGGTCGAGCGCGTATTGGCCGAAGTTCTTGACGTGACCCTTGCGGTGATCGGACAGCGCACGGTCGGACAGGCCCTGGCCGCGCCAGTCGAAGGTCGCGACGGCAAAGCCGCGGGCGCGCAGATCGCGCACGGTCTCGAAATATTTTTCGATGTATTCGGCGCGGCCCTGCAGGATGACGACGGTGCCCTTGCGGCCCGGCGGCGGTTCCCAGCGGCCAAAGCGCAACGTCACCCCGTCCGGGGTCTTGATGACGCCGGCCATCCCGTGATCGGGCACCGGATTGGCGGGGATGGAGATGAATTTCATGACGCCGCGAATGAGCCGGTGCACGAGGGCTGTGCGCCTTATAGTGCATGGCGCAGGAAAGTGTGAACCGGATTTCGGCGCCTTGGCCGGCGGGCCGGTCGCCGCTTAATATATTTGATATTTCAATAGTTTATAGAGTTGGCGCGGACCTCTTGCAGGGGCAAAACCGCGTGCCCATATCACTCTTGCGCAGGCCACGACGGCTGCGCACGGGGTTTACGGTTCGGCCAATTGGCGGACTGCCCGCAGACACTCACCAAGTCGCTCAACTCAGGAGGACTTTACTATGCGAACCTTCGATCTCTCTCCCCTTTATCGTTCCACCGTCGGCTTCGACCGGCTGTTTTCGATGATGGACGGCTTCGAAGCCGCCCCGGGCTATCCGCCCTACAACATCGAGCGCACCGGCGAGAACGACTACCGCATCACCGTCGCGGTTGCCGGCTTCGGCGAGAACGAAATTTCGATCGAATCGAAAGAAAACACGCTGACCATCAAGGGCGCCAAGCAGGCCACCGCCCAGCAGGATGGCGAGGTGCTCTATCAGGGCATCGCCGGGCGCGCCTTCGAGCGTCAGTTCCAGCTCGCCGACTACGTCCAGGTGAAGAACGCGGCGCTCGAGAACGGGTTGCTGCACGTCGATCTGGTGCGTGAAATCCCCGAGGCGAAGAAGCCGCGGCAGATTCCGATCGGCAACGCGCAGGCCAAGCCGCAAGCCTTCGACAGCAAAGCGGTCGAAAGCAAAGTCGCCGCCTAACGGACCTCATCTCCAAAACAAGCAACGTCAGCGCCCCGGAATTTCCGGGGCGCTTTTTTTAGGCGCAGCGAATTGAATTTCAGTTTTCCGGCGGTGCCTCGGCCGACGGCGCGGCGGACGTCACATCGTCCGATGGCTGCTTCGGCGTCGCTGGCGGCGAATAGCCGAGCGGCGGCTGGCTCTC
>JAQSCR010000156.1 GCA_029945495.1 Pseudolabrys sp.
TCCGAGGGGTGCCCGCCGGCGTTTCTGGCGGGCTGAGAAAAACCCTTTGAACCTGATCCGGGTCATGCCGGCGAAGGGACAGGGACTTGTTTGCCCAAGATCGTCCCAGATCTTTGCCGCGCGTATTCCGGGTCTCATTCGATTTATTGCGCAGGGAGATTCCGATGAACAAGCCGATCACCGCCGCCGATCTGGTCACGCCCAAGGTCACCACCGGGCCGCTCGCCGCCTCGCGCAAGGTCTATGCCTCCCCGGAAGCCGCGCCGGAACTGCGGGTGCCGATCCGCGAAATTTCGCTGCACGAATCCGCCAACGAGCCGCCGCTGCCGGTCTATGACACCACCGGCCCCTATACCGATCCGAACGTCGTCATCGACGTCGAGCGCGGCCTCTCCCGCCCGCGCATCGAATGGGTGAAAGCACGCGGCGGCGTCGAGCAATACGAAGGCCGGCCGATCCAGCCCGTCGATAACGGCAATGTCAGCGGCAAGCACCTCGCCCGCAATTTCCCCAACACGCCGAGGCCGTGGCGCGCCGTCGGCGATGCGCCGGTGACGCAATACGAGTTCGCCAAGGCCGGGATCATCACCAAGGAAATGATCTACGTCGCGGAGCGCGAGAACCTCGGCCGCAAGAAGATGCTGGAGCGCGCCGAAGCCGCGCTCGCCGATGGCGAGCAGTTCGGCGGCGCGGTGCCCGCCTTCATCACGCCGGAATTCGTGCGCAGCGAAATCGCGCGTGGCCGCGCCATCATTCCGTCGAACATCAACCACGCCGAGCTGGAGCCGATGATCATCGGCCGCAACTTCCTGGTCAAGATCAACGCCAATATCGGCAACAGCGCCGTCTCGTCCTCGGTCGAGGAAGAAATCGAGAAGATGGTGTGGGCGATCCGCTGGGGCGCCGACACGGTGATGGACCTCTCCACCGGCCGCAACATCCACAACACCCGCGAATGGATCCTGCGCAACAGCCCCGTTCCGATCGGCACCGTGCCGATCTATCAGGCGCTGGAGAAGGTCGACGGCGATCCGGTCAAGCTCGACTGGGAGTGCTACAAGGACACATTGATCGAGCAGTGCGAACAGGGCGTCGATTATTTCACCATCCATGCCGGCGTGCGGCTGGCTTATGTGCCGCTCACCGCAACCAGAGTCACCGGCATCGTCTCGCGCGGCGGTTCGATCATGGCGAAGTGGTGCCTGTCGCGGCACAAGGAAAGCTTCCTCTACGAACGCTTCGACGAGATCTGCGACATCATGCGCAAATACGATGTGTCGTTCTCGCTCGGCGACGGCCTGCGTCCCGGCTCGATCGCCGACGCCAATGACCGCGCGCAGTTTGCTGAGCTAGAAACGCTCGGCGAACTCACGCAGGTGGCGTGGCAGAAGGGTTGCCAGGTCATGATCGAAGGCCCCGGCCACGTGCCGATGCACAAGATCAAGATCAACATGGACAAGCAGCTGAAAGAGTGCGGCGAGGCGCCGTTCTATACGCTCGGGCCGCTCACCACCGACATCGCGCCGGGCTACGACCACATCACCTCCGGGATCGGCGCCGCCATGATCGGCTGGTTCGGCTGCGCCATGCTCTGCTACGTGACGCCGAAGGAGCACCTCGGCCTGCCCGATCGCGACGACGTCAAGACCGGCGTCATCACCTACAAGATCGCGGCGCACGCGGCGGACTTGGCCAAGGGCCACCCGGCGGCGCAATTGCGCGACGATGCGCTGTCGCGTGCGCGCTTCGACTTCCGCTGGCAGGACCAGTTCAACTTGGGGCTCGATCCCGAGACCGCGCAGAAATATCACGATGAAACGCTGCCGAAGGAAGCGCACAAAGTCGCGCATTTCTGCTCGATGTGCGGGCCGAAATTCTGCTCGATGAAGATCACGGCGGATGTGCGGGAATACGCCGCCAATCTCGGCGCCAACGAAAAGGCGGCGCTCGGCCTCGACTCCCCTCCCCCTCGCGGGGAGGGGTCGGGGGTGGGGTCTGCTTTGGCGAGAGAAGCCGAGGCCGGCATGAAAGAAATGTCGGACAAATTCAACGCCATGGGTCAGCAGGTCTATGTCGATGCCGACAAGGCGACGAAGGCACCGCACACCACCGCGCTGGATTCGGAAGCTGCCCATACCGCGAAGAACGCGGGGCTGGTGAAGGAGAGTAATAAGGCGTTTTAATCGAAGCGTCATGGCCGGGCTTGTCCCGGCCATCCACGTCTATCGCAATTCGTAGGGCGGGCTAGCTAAGGGCATAACCCGCCTTTATCTTGTATGCGCCAACAATCAAGCCACGCAAAAAACATTAGTTTCTACCTATACGAGTATTTATTGGTCAGCTATGCTTTTCTCTCCACTTAGGGGGAAGTATGTTTGAAGATGTTGGTAAAGCGATCATTGTGTGGGGTGTTCCATTGCTCGGAGCATGGGTCCTTGCCAAAATTCCATCCTCTAGAAAATGGCTTGGTGATCGACCAGTTTTAATCTCCATCGCCGCCGGACTGATTCTCGCCCTGCTATCAAGCGCGACCGCAATTTGGTTGTATGACAGATTCGTCATAACCGCGCAGTTTGCCCAAATTGACAACACCCTTTTTAAAGGAGCGGACGTCGTCATCGACGGTCCCAATAATCGCTGTCCTCCGGGATACTATGCCGTAGGTGTAAGAACGGTCAGCGTCTCCGGCGGAAATAGGGGCTACTTGGAGTCGGCGACAATCACCTGCATGGAGCTTCACTTCAAGCGCAAATAAACACGCCGCAAAAGGCACGACGGCGACGAGCGACAAGTTCAACGCTATGGGCAGCAGGTTTATGTGGACGCGGAGAAGGTGAAGGAGAGTAATAAGGTGTTGTAATGAGCGGATTACTCGAACTTTTTTTGGCCAGTACAAAAATATGGGGCGCGCACCCTGTAGAATTCACTGGTGCACTCATACTAGGGATCATTCTCGGATACTTTTTGAGTCGTCTGCGGTACCAAAGCACAATTGATGCTCAGAAAGTACATCTAGCGGTTAAAGACGAGTCTATAAAATTGAAGGACGCGGCGATTGCGTCCGCATCAGCTAGCGCGCCTCGCACAAACTCCGGGCAATCGTCCGTTACAAGTCCTGCGGCAGAACCCATTCCGACACAATCGGTTCCGGGACAACCCAAACCGTCATCGGAAGATCCTCGCTTCACTGACATTAACGCACGTATTGTTGGGCAGACGAATGCAAGAATTACTAATGAGCTCATGAACAATCGATACAAATTTGTTTTCAATCCTGAAAACGGACGGTCGAAATCGCTGACATTCAAAGCCAACGGGGAGATTGCCGACGGCCGAAATGGAAATGAATATAAGTGGCGCGTTACCGGCGGCCGGCTCGAAATTTTAAACGATCGTAACGAGGTCTATAGCCGTTTCTTCATACTCCCCGACGGGAGGTTACACCACACGAATGATCCTGATACGCAATCAATTAAGGGCCAATATCTAGAACCGGCCCACTGATACCCATAGGGCGGGAAAGCAAGCGTGATCCGCCGCTACGCGCTATAAGTTCGAGGATGCCGAACAAAGCGACAATCCATATCGACTTTGACAAAACGATCGAGATACTTCGTGGAGGAGTACGCCGAACCGACGTGTTTCTAGGCATCGGGCTTAACGCGTCAGCTCGTAGGGCGGATTAGCGAAGCGTAATCCGCCATTTTCATTTCGCCAATAATCAA
>JAQSCR010000157.1 GCA_029945495.1 Pseudolabrys sp.
GATTGGATGCCGATCACCCCGAAAACGGGGTCCTTATTCCATGCCGAAACACAGTGATGACGCGCAAGACCGGAATCGGCCTCGAAGAACAGTCGGCTTTGACGGTATGCCTAGCCCCAATCGGCGACTCGTTGCCGGTAATGACATCGCGATTGACCGTCGTCTCAGTAATGGTGCGCCTGCTAACCGTGGCCTGGGCCTGCAATACAATTATGGTCGTCGTCTTTCTCCAGTTCAATCTCATAAGCAAGCACCTTCAGCACTGAAGCGAAGACACGGCCTGTCTCGCGGGCCGGGGCGCTTCAAACAAACGCGCCGATTGGGAGTCGTCTATGGAACTCTTGGCGAATATCGCCGTTGGGTTTCGAGACGTTAACGTTTAACCCTACCCGTTGACCTTAATTTCCACATGATGTCGTCGAATTGCCCGATCGCCGCTACCTACTCGCCATCGTTTCGTCGCAAAGAAGCGGTGCAGGGAGTATCTATATCGCGGCCGCGGCGCCGCTCCTCATTGATGGTGGCTCATTGTTCAAACGTTTTATCATCCCGGCGATGGCGATCGTTTCGATCGTCACGGCATCGGTAGCCGAAGCCAAACCGAAACATGCTCACGCGCGGTCGACGCAAGCGCAGGTGACCTGCGACCAGCGCGGCTGCTCGGACAATCCGATGGCGAAGGCCGGCGCGACGCAAAGCGCCGCGCAGGCGCCGCGCGAACGCACGCGCGTCCGCCGTCATCATGAAGCGACGGTGGTGTGCACCGCGCAAGGCTGCTCAGACAACGTCGCGGCGCGCAATTTTCCGAAGGGGCGTGCCGCCTTGCCGCAGATCGTCGATGCCAACGGCAACGGCGCCGTCATGGGCGGGCGGCCCGCCAATTGTCCGCATCGTTTCTGCGGCTGCGAAGCCTCGCTCTATGTGTTCGGCGAGATCCGCAGCGAGCTGAACCTGGCGGCGAACTGGGTGCGGAAATTTCCGCGCACCGAGCCGGCGTCCGGCATGGTGGCGGCGCGCAGCGGCCATGTGATGGTGCTGATGAGCCACGTCGAAGGCAATGACTGGCTGGTGCATGACGGCAACTCCGGCGGCGGCCAGACCCGCGAGCATGTCCGCTCGATCAGCGGCTATGCCATCGTCAACCCGCGCGCGACGGTGACGGCGCAGCGCTAGCTTACCGCGCGTTACCTCCAGAGACATCCAACAAGGAAGCCCGCTTCGTGCGGGCTTTTCTTATGCTCGACGCACTCAAATTAATTCTCCGCCCGCTGGAGCGGAAGCATTCGCGCATGGCGCTGCTGATCGCTATTAGATTCGGCGGGCGGGCGCGCTGGTGCAGTTTGGGCCCGAGCTTACGCCGTGACGTCGAGCAGCGACCGCATCATCTGCGATTGTGTGCGCATGACCTGCGCGTTCATCGCAAAGCTGACGCGGGCGGTGAGTAACTGGACCGCTTCGCCGGCGATATCGACATTTGGGCCGGCGACCATGCCGTTGCTGTCGGCATAAGGCGCGGACGGATCATACGCGGAAGTGGTGGCGGGCGAGGCGTTGCGCACGATTGCGCGGGTGCCGCCGCCTTGTATATTGACCTGGTCAACGCGCTGGGCGGAGTAAGCCGCAGGATAGTCGGCGGCATTGGAAGAGCTGGGCGAGGGCCCTGAGGACGACGCGTTAGCGATGTTGTTGGCGGCGACCTGCAAGCGCGTGCTGGCCGCCATCATTCCCGACAACGCAATAGAACTGATACTCATAATTCCGCTGTGGTAAGCGGAAGGCCGAAGGGCGGCAATCGAGCGTTCAGGACGCGGTTAGCAATTCGCTAAGATTGAGCCATTCGCGGACGTTGCCAGACAGGCGCGGCTACTTCGCCCGCTCTTTGGCGCAGGCGAGCAGCGGCGCGATCGCAGCGGACTTGAAGCCGTAGATCGCCGTGTAATTCACCAGTTTCGCGTCGGTCCCCGACTGCACCACGACGAACTGACCATTGGCGCTGGCCACCATGTCGAGGAACGCCTTCGCGTCGCCTTTGGCGATGACGGTGAAGCTGTCGCGTTGCGGGTCCGGCGCGTAGTCGAAGGCGCCGTTATAGGCCTGCAGCACGGTGAATTCTCCGGTCGAGAATTCATCGTTGCCCTGACGCCGCGTAATCTCCTTGCCGGCGAAGATGCGCAGCGGCGGCGGAGGCGTCATCTCGCGCTCGTCGAAAGTCTCGAGCCGTAGATAGGCGCCCTCAGCGGGGACGCCGATATCGAGCGAATGGCTGCTGCCTTCCTCGCGGAAATAGCAGACGGTTTTGCCAGACTGGGTGCGGCCGACATTGATCTTCTGGGCGCGGTCGAAGGTCTGCACTTTGGTGAGCGGGCCGACCGGATCGGGCGTCTGCGCTAGCGCGGCGCCGCTAAGCAAGCCGGCGAGAATGGCGAGCGACAGAAAGTGGGGCAGGGATGGTGTCAGCATGCGGCGACCTTCGATCCAACCGTTCAGCGGCCGGATTGAAAGCGATTGGCGCGCCCTTGCCCTTGATGCAAATCAACCGAGCGCTTACGGCGCTACCGGCGAGCCGAATTTCGTCGCCGTATCGACGATCCATTGGCGGTAATTGATAAGCGGCGTCACGCCGGTCAGGCCGCCGCAGCCTTCCTCGTCGTTCGGCGCGGTCGACCAGCTGACGACGCCGATCACCAAGGGGCCGACGCCGTCGAACACCGGCGCGCCTGAATCGCCGACGCAGCCGCCGAGGCCGGCGCGCTTGTTGAGCGTCACCGGATCCTGCAGCCGCACTTGCAGGCTGCCCGGCTTGCCGGTGACGGCGAGCGTCGCCATGCGCGGAATGCCGAGGCCGTTGGCCGTGCCGTTTCGCGTCACGCCGAAACCGGCGATGGTGAGCGTTTCGCCGGCGGCGACGCGGCGCGCGGCGGCCAATCCTGCCGGCACGATGATGTCCGGCAGCGGCGTGGCGAGCTTGATCAGCGCGACATCGGCGGTGGCGCGGCTGGCGGCGTAATTCGCCATGTTGAAGCCGGGATGACGCGCGACCGAGCGCACGTCGATGGTGGCGTCGTTCTGATAGGTCCGCACCCGATAGGCGACCGGCAACGTCACGCAATGCGCGGCGGTGAGCACCAGGTCGCGCGCCAGCGCGGTGCCGGTGCACAGATCGCCGCGGCCGTCGATGACCATGACGATCGGCCGCGCCACCCAGCCGGTGGCCGGCGGCGCATCGCCGGTGACGGCGAGCGCGGGGGCAACAAGCAGTAAAATAGTGAGTATGGCGAGTCGGACGCTAATCATGGATTTTGGCAGAAATCGGCTATCCGCAGAAGACACAAGCGACGAGCCCCGGTCAAACCATCGAGCCTGCGTCGCGCAGAGCCTAGGCAACGCTCGATTGAGCGGCCGATGTCCGTACTTGGCAGATTTTGTTGCAAAAGTCCCAAATCGCGGGGCGAAAAATTTCTCGCCAGAAGATGAAACGAGCCGCAATCGCCGATTGATATCGCCTCAAGTGCGTTACCGAAGTCGCCCGTGAGTTTATCACTATGCGATGAGGTCCCTCACATATTTACTCGAAAGCCGCGTCTACGGCCCGGAAAATTTGTTACCAGCTGTGCAAAAAGACTTTTGCAACAAAATCGGCGGCGGGTTCAACCGATCGCCGCAACACATTCGGCGAATCTCTCAGCCGGCGTCT